>JAENVT010000341.1 GCA_016650435.1 Ilumatobacteraceae bacterium | reverse complement strand
TGCACGCGACAACCGTGGTGAAAATCGGGGGACCATGGTCCGTCCGGCCATGATTCCAGCAGCCCGGCGACCTGGTTGACGAAGCTCGCGCCATATCCGACGCCTTGACCGATCGGCCACCAGTGGGCGGCGTACGGATGGCTGGCCTCTTCGGCCCGAATAGTGCGCATCCCGTAGAGCTGAGGATCTTCCGCGTCGGTGCCGTACTTCAACTCATTGAGGCGGGCATAGTCGAAGACGAGAGTGCCATGAGTGCCATTGACTTCGACCGTCATGTCGCATGGTCTGCGCACCGCGGTCCGGCCGACCTCGAGGGTCCCCGCGGCCCCCGAGTCGAACCGCAACAGCGCGGAAGCCGCTTCATCGACCGTCACCGCACGCGGCCCGTCTGGAGTGGAGCGCTCGAGGGTGAACGTGCTGGTTTGTGCGCTCACCCGCTCCACATCACCGACCATCCACAACGCCATGTCGAAGAGGTGGCAGCCGAGATCGGCGATCGTCGTTCCACCCATCGTCCGGTCGAAGCGCCAGTCGAAGGGGATGGCCGGGTCGGCGAACTCGTCCGACATCCAGTTGGCTCGCCATAGCAGTACCTCTCCGATCACGCCGTCCGTGATCATCCGCTGCATGAGAGCAAGCGCGGGGAGCCGTCGATAGTTGAAGCCGACGGCATTGAGCACGCCGGCGGATGTCGCCGCCTCCGCAGCCGAGGCTGCGTCGGCATACGACGCGGCGAGTGGCTTCTCGCACAGGATGGCCTTGCCGGCCGCGGCTGCCGCGATCGCGATCTCCGCATGCGTTCCGGGTGGTGTGCAGATGTCGATGATGTCGATGGTCGGATCGTCGATCAGGGTTCGCCAGTCGGTCGTGAACGAGGCGATCTCGTATGCGCGTGCGGCTGCCTCGACAGCCGTGGCGTTCCTGCCAGAGATCGCGGCAACGACCGGGCGGACCGGGAGGTCGTAGAGCATCGGTGCAACGCGATAGCCGTAGCTGTGGGCCTTGCCCATGATGCCGTAACCGACAATCCCAACTCGGACGTCGCGGCGGTCGGCGGTCATTCGAATTGCTCCTTCACGTGATGAGGCTGGGATGGTCGATCGGCGCGCCGGTCTGGAAACAGCGGATGATGGCCTGACAAACCGCGATGTCGTGGAGGGCGTCATCGGCGTCGGTGATCGGTGATCGGCCAGTCGTGACGCAGTCGTAGAAGGCGAGCAGCTCTGCCTTGAACGCGCTGTCGTACGACGTGATCTCCTCTGTGCGCCACGATCGAGCGGTGCCGTTGTCGCCACCCTCGACTTCGAGCAGGGTCGGCGCGCTGCGCAAGAACGGCGATGGAAAGTTGAGGGTCACCCGCTTGTCGGGTCCGTAGCAAGCAAACTCCATCTTGTAGTTGGTGAAACCCGGCAGGTCGAGCCAGTGGATGCTGACCGGAAGATTGCCGAAACGAAGCATCGCGGTAAGGCTCGACGGTTGCAGGTCGACGTAGTCGAGGCGATCGGGTTCTCCCAGAACCGCGCGCAACGTATTGATCTCGTGCACGAGGCTGTCGACCAGAACGAAGTGGTAGGTCTTGCGCAGGAATTCGTCGGCTTCTCCAATGGCCGCGGTGATGCTCGCGGCGGTCTCCGCCTGCCAACGTTCGATGGCCTCAGAAGGGACCGGTGCGACAGGTGCCAGCGGATAGTGCTCGACGTAGGGGATGAACGGCGCCTCGAGGGTCGTCACGCGCAGCAGCCTGGGATCGGTGATGCCGGCGACCTCGTCACGGAATCGTTCGAAGGCGGGGTCGTATCGCTTTGGGTAGGCCACCATCAATGTGGTCCCCGACGCAGTTGCCGTGTCGCGCATCCGCTTGCCTTCTTCTACCGAGAAACACATCGGCTTTTCGACCAAGACGTGCTTGCCTGCCTTGGCGGCCTCGATCGCGATGGGCGCGTGACTGCCCGATGTCAGGATGAGCACGACATCGATCGCCGCCTCGCCCAACATCTCCCGCCAGTCGGTGAACACCGTCGGAATTGCGTACGACGCCGCATTGATTTCGGCGTTTTGGGCAGCGATGTCGCACAGCGCGACGACCTCGAAGTGGTCAGCCAGTTCGCGTAGGTAATGGAGATGCATCACCTGGGCAATGACGCCCGCGCCGACGACTCCGACCTTCAGGCGCTGTGTCATGCCCGTTCCTTTGTCATTGGAAGTCGCGGATCGACAGCTACCTGCATCGCCTCCCCCGACTGGGCAAGCATGACGGCCTCGTGGGCGCGGTCCATGGGCAGGATGTGCGTCGTGATCTTGGTCAGCGGATAGCGGTCGAGGTTCGCGGTCATCAAACGCATCGACGGTTCGTACTCGGTTGCCAACTCGCCGCCGATTCCGAGCACCGCGACGTTGCGGGTACAGATGTCGGAGTTCGGATTCATCTGCACCGGACCCATGTCGACGAACGCGCCGGCCTCCACCACAACGCCACCGGTTCGGACGGCCCTCAGCGCCTCTGTGAATGTGGAGGGCACGCCGCTGCAGTCGAGCACCAGATCGACGCCACGGCCATGGGTTGCATCGAGGATTGCCTCAGTCCGCTGAGCGGCGTCGGTGGCACTGGCATCCAACGCCAGGTCGACACCGAACTGATCGGCGAACTGCAAGCGCCCGGGCAGCACGTCGGTTGCGATCACCATCCCGGCACCGAGCATCCTGCTCTTGATCAAATGGCACAGGCCGAGGGGACCGGTGCCGAGAACCGCCACCGAAAAGCCCGAGCGCGATCCACCTTGGAGACCCAGCACCGCGATGCCCTCGTCGACACCGTGAGTCACCGCCATCACCTCGGTGATGACCGCGACCTCGTCGGGCAATTCGTCGGGCACCCGGAAGATCGGCGTACGCGGCAGCAGGTACATGTACTGCGACCAGCCACCGAAGAGACCGGGGGACCTGCCCACATTCAAGCTGTTGCCATAGTCCTCGAGGTGCTGGCAGAAGTAGTAGGGGTAGCTGTTGAGGCAGTAGTAGCAACTCCCGCAGGGCACGTTGGCACCCGGCACGACACGGTCGCCTTCCTTCAGTTCGACGCCGTTCGTGTCGAAGGCCGGTCCGCCAGTGGCGACG
>JAENVT010000340.1 GCA_016650435.1 Ilumatobacteraceae bacterium | reverse complement strand
GAGATGTGGCACACTGGGCGACCTACATGGTGGCCGTAGTTCAGCTGGTAGAGCGCCAGTTTGTGGTACTGGATGTCGCGGGTTCGAGCCCCGTCGGTCACCCCAATCGATCAGTTCGGGGGCACACAAGTGCCCCTACACTGCTCGGGTCCTCGCTTCGGCTTGGGCGATGCGCCTCTAGCTCAACGGCAGAGCAACGGACTCTTAATCCGCAGGTTCTGGGTTCGAAACCCAGGGGGCGCACTAGTTGACCTGGGATGAAGCGCTTTGTGCCCCTATTTCGCTGGATGGTCATCCCATCCTGTCACCCATCATCGGCGCGTTCCGTCTAGCGATTTGGTGTCGATGGCTGGTATTCGCATCATCTCTATACAGAGCGCGATTTGGTCAGGGCGCAGCACTGTGGTGAAAGAAATTCACGTTCGATTGGCGATTGCTACAGCGTCAGATCGCTGATCGTCGTCCACTGTTCGATGAGTTCGGCGCCCAACACCTTGGTGGAGTCGTCACCGGGCGATGTATCCGGACCTCTACCCCTGGACCGAGAGCGCCGGCGGACTCACGATGAGACACCGAATGGCGCAGCGACGTGCTCCAGAAAGATCGGACCGAATCGTGCTGCGATAGCCAGGATCGGTTCGGTCGGATGCCATGCGAGATCGCTTATGCCACCGTCAACGCCGAACGCGCTTGCGCGACCGGTTGCATGGTCAAGCACGCAGACGCTGTACGAGCCATCGGCTGTGGCAAGAAAGCGGCCATCCGGCGACCACGCGACGGATTCCACCCCACCCCGACCCTGCCATCGCACGCGCAAACCTCGATCAATCACCAGGACGCCGCTCGTCGCGGTCGTCACGGCGACGTGTTCACCGCGGGGCGCAGAGCTCAGAGCAGCGACGGGTTCGCCGATGTCTATCGGACCAGCGACCAAGGACCCGCTTGCGTGGTCGTAGGCAGTAAGCTCGGACCCGAGCGCGCTCAACAGCGTATCGGCGCCAAACCACTCGACCGATGTGGCTCGATCAAGGAACGGCGCTCGAACAGATTCCTTCTGGCGGCTCGGATCCCACAGCCATCCGACGGACTCGTCAGCGTGATTCCGTACGAGTGCCGCAAGCCGACCGTCGGACGACCAACTGACAGATATCGGCGTGCCACTCAGTCGTTCGACACGCGCTGTGGGAGTCGTGATGTCTAGCCGCGCGGCGACCAGCGCGTCTCCCACGAGCGTTGAAAATCCAACGAGGAACGCAGTGGAGTCGTGATCCCAGGCCCAGGGCCAGATGGCCCCGGTCTCCTCGGGCCTCGGCCATTCCCACCCCTCGCCGCCGGCCAGCCGCACGACCTCCTGGCCGATGGTGGCGACCGTCCGGCCATCCGGCGACCAGCGGACGATGATCGCGTCGGCCGGTGAGATGGACAGTTCGACACCCTGCGGTGACCACCGTCTCTCGAACGCGGTGTGGGCGCTCTGAAGGAATTCGCCCGACGGGTGCCAGCTGACCGACTCGGCGGCCGCAGCAGGCTTCGAACCCGTACCCGCCTCGAGCAACTCGGTGACGTTCCAGAGACGATATCCGGACGTGCCGAACGTGGCGAGGCGTCCCCCTTCGCTCGACCACATCACGGTGCTGTCCCCACATTGCACCTCGGCAATTAGACCGAGGTCGTGTACGTCCCAGATTTGCAACGCACCGGTAACGTCGCACGTCGCCGCCAGCGGGGCAGCCTCTGTCACGGCTACATAGGTGAGCCGTTCCGCGGCGAGCACGCCGACAGGTGACAGATCCGGCCCGAACAGCTTCACTCTTCCATCCTCGTCGAGCGCGATCAGCTTCTGCTCTTGCGCGCTCCACTCGAGCCGCCACACGTCGGTGCCGACTACATCTCGCCGGTCGGCGAGAAGTTCCCCTGTCGGGACACGGTGAAGCTGCAAGGCACCGTTGGCGGAGATCGCAAGGACATCGTTGGCCGTCCACGCCGCGGCGCTGCCGGGGAGCTCCAGACCGGCGAGCAAGCCGTCGTTGTCCGGCTCGGCCTGGCTGTCGAGGAGGACGATGCAGTCCGATGAGACTGCGACGAAGCGACCATCTGGCGACCACTGCACCCGCTGGTATCCCGAGACCACCGCATTTCGCACCTCGTCGTCACCGACGAGATAGACCGTGTTTCGTTTGGCCGGTTGGCTTCCGAACGGCGTCGTCGGTTCACCGCCACCGGCCGAGCTCAACTCGCTGGCATCGTCGGGCGAATCTTCGGCAGCGAGCGCAACAAGCAAGAGCGTGCCGGCCGGGCTCCACTCGACGTCGATGACCCCGCCATCGAATTCAAAAACAGTCTCGGTCTCCCCCGAGACGGTGTCCTCGATGAGGACGGCCTTGTCGACCGCCATCGCCGCCCGCCGCCCGTCCGGGGCCCACGTAAAGGCGGGCGTCTCGCTGTAGCTGCCCGCCTCGAGGACTCGCAAGAGCGCGGGGTGTGGTAAGTCGGGCAGCACACCGACGGCTCGAAGATAGTCGCCTGCAAGCGGCCCGACTGGCTCCAGCGCGAGCCGAACCGACAAGGTGGCGACGAGCGCTGAAAGCCCGCCGAGCGTTCCCAGATCCCAGAGCATGTGGACGATGCGTCCGTACCGCTCGCCGAGCAGGTCGACGTCGGCGGCGCTCCCGCGCATCATCGCGAAGTCTGCGTCCAAGGCCAGCGGGTCGGCGTGGAGTACCTGCGCGGCGAGGAACCGGACATCACGCAGCGCGTCCAACATCTCGTCGTCTCGCCCGGCGCGACGGAGGTGATACGACAGCCAGATCCAGACGTACGGCTCGTCGAGGGGCATCGACGACCATTGGGAACCGGGCTCGGGTCGCCAGCTGTCGACCAACGAGCTGTGTCGGGTCGCCAGGTCGGTCGATTCCCGCCGATCGCGCAGGAAAGCGCGAATCACGTCATGCAGTTGGATCGTCGGCGGATCGTTCGCCCGGTATGCCACGAGCGAGAAGCTCGCCAACCCTCGTGCCAACGAGCGCATGTCCAACAACGAGCACCGCCACCAACGAGTGAGGAGCGACAGCGGAATCTCCGTGCCCTCACGAAACACGGCGAGATCGAGGAAGAGGTCGGTGAGCGTCTGACCGTTCGGCAACCGCGAAATCACGTTGAGGCTCGACTCGACGGTCGTCGCGATTGTCTGCCGGCGTTCTGCCTCGAGGTCGAGCGTGGAAACTCCGTGATCCAGGTACTCGCCGACGAGTTCCCTGGCCGCGTCACGAAGCGGTCGCCCGGCCTCGACCTCGGCCCGGAGGCGGCCGTTGAACAGCCGGGCCACCAGCGGCCAGCCATCGACGATCTCCAGCAGCGGCGTCAAGCTGTCATCGTCATCGGGCAGCCCAGCACCCAGAAGATCGCTCAACTCCGTGCGATCCATCCGATCGACGACGACGCAGGGCGCCCGCACCGGAAGTACCCCGGGCGTTCGTGTCGTCACGAGCCGGACGCAGTTCGGTGCACCCTGCATGAACGACTTTAGATGTCGATGCTCCCAGATGTCGTCTAACACGAGCAGCACCCGTCGATCGGCCAACCGGCTGCCGAGAAGAGCCCAGGCGACGTCCAACGAATCGGTCTGCGGCGGAGACAGCCCCAGCGCGAGCGCTATG
>JAENVT010000339.1 GCA_016650435.1 Ilumatobacteraceae bacterium | reverse complement strand
TGTTCAAGAACCCTGCCCTGCGATTCGTCTCGATCAACACAGCTCGATGGGACGCCCACAAACAACATGCCGCGCCAGTCATCGGCGACGCGCTGATCGCGATCGAGCAGATCGGTGCCGGGCTCGCGGACTACACCGCGCCTGCGGATTGGCTGAGCTTCGCCCGGGCCCAGATCGGGCAATGGCATGCATATCTCGACTCGATCAAAGAACGGCCTTCGTCGGACACGCCCGCGTACGGTCAAGTGATCCAAGTGATCAACGAGGTGTGCGACGACGACGACTACATCGTCTCCGCGGCCGGTGGTCTGCCCGGCGAACTCGTCGGGGGCTGGCGTTCGAAGAGTGTCGGCAGCTTCGATACCGAGTTCGGGATGTCGACCATGGGCTACGAGATCGCCGGAGGCCTCGGCGCCAAGATGGCCAGGCCGAACACCGACGTTGTGGTGTTCGTCGGCGATGGTTCATACCTGATGATGAACAGTGACATCTATTCGACGGTGTTCACCGGGCACAAGGTGATCTTCATCATCTGCGACAACGGCGGGTTCGCTTCGATCAACAACCTGCAGGTGAACCAGGGCGGCGTCTCGTTCAACAACATGCTCAACACGGCGCGCCACGCAGAACTGACTCGCGTCGATTTCGCCAAGCACGCAGAATCGCTCGGCGCGATCGCGGAACGCGTCGAGCACCTCGACAACTTGGGCGCGGCGTTCGCCAGGGCCAAGGCAGCCGACCGCAGCTACGCGATCGTCATCAACGTGGCGCACAACCAGTGGACCGGCGGCGGCTGCTGGTGGGAGGTCGGCGTTCCCGAGGTCAGCGAGCGCGCCGAAGTGCTCGTGGCCCGAGGCATCTACGAGGCCGAGTCGAAGCATCAACGAGTCGGCGTATGACCGCCACAGGTAGCCTGCGAAGCAATCAACACGAGAGGCACTGACATGGGCATCGAAGTTGCAAACGGGCCTGTTTCCTGGGGCGTCGATCGACCCGACATGCCCGGAGCCCCGCCGTGGCAGGAGGTGTTCGACGAGATCAGCGAGGCCGGCTATCGGCTGTGCGAGCTCGGACCGCCCGGATTTCTTCCCGACGACATCGACGCGACGCGTGCGGAACTGGCCTCGCGCGGACTAGGCGTTGCCGGTTCGTACATCTTCGAACCGATGCACGACCGTGATCGTCACGACGACATCAACAACACCACCGAGCAGACCTGCGAGCGGATAGCAGCGCTCGATGGCAAATTTCTCGTGGTGATCGACATGGTCAGCGACGAACGCGGCGCGACCGCCGGGCGCAGCGACGCGGCAACACGGTTGGACGGTAAGGACTACGACGTTCTGCTAACGGGGATCCGTCAGGCGTCCGCGATCGCCATCAAGCACGGACTCACGCCCGTGCTGCATCAGCATTGCGGCACGTACGTCGAGTTCGAGGACGAGGTCGAGCGCATTCTGGCCGACACCGTCGACGACGGCTTGCAGTTGTGCATTGACACTGGCCACTTCATCTACGCCGGCGTCGAACCCGTGCGCTTTTTTGCCGAGCACCGCGACCGCACCGCCTACCTCCACTTCAAAGACATCAACCCGATTGTTCATCAGAAGGTCCTCAGCGACGGCGTCGCCTTCTTCGACGCGATCTCGCTCGGTATCTTCTGTCCGGTCGGCCACGGGATGGTCGATTTCGGGGCTTTGGCGAAGGCACTCGAGCACGGCTTCGATGGTCCGGGCACGATCGAGCAGGACCGCGATTTCCGGGCGACCACGTCGGCGCTGGAAGACGCAAAGGCCAGCCTCGACTATCTGCGCGGCATCGGTATCGCCAACTAAATAGCTAGAGCGTGCGGCGGGTGACCGGCTCGCTTGCTCCGCTGGCAACACTGGCAATCACCGCGTCGGTGACCTCGGCGACCCGTAGACCGTCGACGAACGTCGGTCCCGACAGCACCGTTCCGGCGGAGAGATTGCGAAGCGTGTTTCGGGCTGCGATCGTGAACGCGTCGGTGTAGCCGAGACCCTGCGCGGCAACAGTGTGGATGCCGTCGGCGCCCGGATGCGCCGGACCGACAAGGATCGTGCGGAAACCCTGCCGGTCCTCGGACTCTGTGCCGTCGAAGAACTTCAGCTCATTCGAACGCTGCCACGTAAAGCTGGCCGAGCCGCGCGACCCGATCACTTCGAAACCGAGATCGCACTTGTGGCCGGTACCCGCCCACGAGGCGAGGATGGTTCCGCTAGCGCCGCTCTCGAAGTCGGCGAGGATCTCGGTCTGGTCGTCGACAGTGACATCAACAACGTTGCCATCGCGATCACGGCGCTGGGGAACGAACGTCTGCATGCGCGCTGCGACGTGCGAGATGGGTCCGGCGAGATATTGCAACAGGTCGATGCAGTGCGAGCCGACGTCGCCCAGCGCACCCGATCCGGCTCTCACCTTGTCGAACCGCCAGCTCATTGGCACGTCGGGATTGCTGTTGTAGTCGAGGAGAAACTGGGCCCGCGCTGTGCGGATCGTTCCAATTGCGCCTTCGTCGATCAGCTTCCGAACCATCGCCACCGCCGGCCACTGGCGGTAGACGAAACCAACCTGCGTGACCCGATCACTGTCGCGCGCCGCCTCGCACAACCGGTAACAACTGTCGCCGTCGAGCGCCAGGGGCTTCTCGCACAAAACGTGCTTGCCGCGTCCGATCGCGTCGAGGGCGATGTCGACGTGGTTGTCGTTCGGCGTGCAGATGTCGACCACATCGATGTCACCCGAGGCGGTGATCTCCTGCCAGGTAGGCACGGCGCGGCCCCATCCCCAATCCCGAGCTGCGCGGTCGGCCAAACCCGGATCGAAATCGGTGACTGCGGCGGTCTCGACGCTGGGGATCTCGGACCCGAACAGCATGCCGGCGTTTCGATACGCGATGCTGTGGATCTTGCCCATGAAACCCGCACCGATCAGCCCGATACGTACCGCCGTCATCCAAGTCCTCCATCGTCGTCGCCGGCGGAGTTTAGGCATGGGTCCTTTTCGTGGAACGATCCTCACCATGGAACTGAACGAACTGCTCGTCGAACTGTTCGGACGGGTCACCGAGCACGTCCACGAGTCGGTCGAGGGGCTCGATGTCGACGCCCTCGTCACCCCGCCGGCAGACGGAGTGAACCCCATCGGTTGGCTGGTATGGCACCTGACCCGCGTCCAGGACCATCACATCGCCGACATCCTTCACGTGGATCAGGTGTGGGCCTCGGGCGATTGGCCCGGCCGTTTCGGCGTGGCCGCTGATCCCGACAACACCGGGTACGACCATTCGTGGCACGAGGTGCTGAACATTCGGCCGGAGAGCGCCGAGGCCCTGGTGGAGTACTACGAGGCTGTCTACGCCCGCACTCGTGACCTGCTCGATCGCACCACCGCCGCGGATCTCGACCGCATCGTCGACGAGCGTTGGAAGCCACCGGTGACGCTTGGTGTGCGCCTGGTCAGCATCGCCGACGACGACATCCAACACGCCGGCCAAGCCGCCTACGCCAGAGGCATCCTCGACCGTCGCTAGAACACGAGTGCAGTCGCTCGATATGGTTGCCGCCGATGGGTCGCCCGCAAGTCGTCATCATCGGATCCGGATTTGGTGGCATCCGCGCCGCTAAGGGCCTGGCGGGGGTCGATGTCGACGTGACGATCATCGACGCCAACAATTTTCACACGTTCCAACCGTTGCTGTACCAGGTCGCCACTGCCGGTCTCGATGCCGACGACATCGGGTTCCCGATCCGCGGCATCTTTCGACGGAGCAAATCGGTCAGGTTCGTGTTGGGCGAGGTCAACGGAATCGACGTACAGCGGCAGACGGTCGCTATTCGCGACGGAAGAACGTTCGGCTACGACTACCTCGTTATTGCTGCTGGAACGATCAGTACTTCGTTCGGCATCGCGGGAGTCGACGCCAACACATTCCCGTTGAAGACACTGCACGATGCTCTTCGATTGCGGACCCATCTGCTGAGCCGATTCGAAACCGCGAGCGCGCATGACGGTGCCCCCGTTGATCTCGGAATCGTGGTCGTCGGCGGCGGTCCGACGGGGGTCGAGATGGCCGGGGGATTGCGCGAATTGATCGACCGGGTCTTCACCAAGGACTACCCCGATCTCGCGCTCGCACCGACGTCGATCACTCTCATCGAAGCGACCGAGCGGGTCCTCGGTCCGTTTCATCCGTCGCTGTCCGAACGGGCCGCCGAAATCCTGCGCAGGCGCAACGTGGTCGTCGAACTCGGCATCGGCGTCGACCACGTCGAACCGGGCACGGTCGTGCTGCGCGATGGCCGACGAATATCAGGGGGCACCATCGTGTGGGCCGCTGGCGTGACGGCAAGCCCCGTTGCCGGCCTGCTTGGTGTCGATCTCGGTCGCAGCGGACGCATCCCAGTGGGCGACGACCTCTCGCTGGCCGGCCATCCCAACGTCTTTGCGATCGGCGACATCGCCCTGCCGCCTGGCGCCCCACTCCCCCAAGTTGCCCAGCCGGCGATCCAGGGCGGCAGCTACGTTGCCGAGCAGATTGCCGCACGAATCGACGGTCGCCAGACCGCGCCGTTCCACTATCACGACAAAGGCTCCATGGCCACGATCGGTCGCAACCAAGCAGTCGTCGAGTTCCCCAATGGTCTGCGGTTCCACGGTCTCATTGGCTGGCTGATGTGGCTCGGGTTGCACCTGATCGAGCTGATGGGCTTTCGCAACCGCGCCAATGTCTTCGTGAACTGGGCCTGGAACTACGTCACCTACGACCGAGGTTCCCGCCTCCTCCTCGAGCCTCCCGCGGACTAGTCCCCTATTTGGGCGGCATTCTTATGCCACCGTCGACGCGGATGGTCTCGGCGTTGAGATAGCTGTTGGTGATGCATTCAAGGATGACGGAAGCCAACTCCTCTTGGGTGCCCAGGCGTTGTGGGAACAGCACACCTTTCTGGAGGTTCGCTTTGAATGCTTCGCTCGCATCACCGGTCCCGTAGATGGGGGTGTCGATCAGACCCGGCGCGACGGTGTTGACGCGCACACCGATGGCCGACAGGTCGCGAGCAATCGGCAAGGTCATGCCGACGATTCCACCCTTCGACGCCGAGTACGCGGCCTGACCGATCTGGCCGTCGAAGGCGGCGACCGAGGCGATGTTGACGATCGCGCCGCGCTCGCCGAACTCCATCGGCTCGGTCGTGCTCATCGCCGTAGCCACGATGCGAATGCAATCGAAGCTGCCGACGAGGTTGATAGCGATCACCTTCTTGAACGCATCGAGGTTGGCAGCCGAGTCGTAGGTGCCATCCTTGCCAACCGTTCGCTGTGCCCAACCGATGCCGGCGGAGTTGACAAGCACTCGGATGGGGCCCATGTCCTTCGCCATCTCGACGGCGTTGGCTATGTCGCCGGTGTTGGTGACGTCGACCTTGCAGTACGCGCCGCCGATCTCGGCAGCGAGAGCCAAACCCTTCTCCTCTTGCAGATCTGCGACGACGACCTTGGCCCCCTTCGAGGCCAACATGCGCGCCGCCGCGGCTCCGATGCCCGATGCTCCACCCGTGACGATTGCGCTGACGCCGTTGATATCCATGAGTGGCGACGATAACCCCGGCCCGCGCGGTCACGCCCATGCGGGCACGAAGACTACGGTCACGCCATGCCCGGACCCCTCGCCGGATTCACCGTCGTCGAAGCCTGCCAGATGGTCGCCGGGCCGCTGGCCGCCACGATCTGCGCCGACCTCGGCGCCGACGTGATCAAGATCGAAAGCCCGGCACATGGCGACAGGATGCGCTACCTCGGCCATCGCGTCGGTGGCATCTCGGCGATCTGGGCTGGTGTCAATCGGGGCAAGCGCAGCGTCGTGGTCGACCTGCAACGCGCTGAAGGTGTCGAGATCTTCAACAAGATCGTCAGCACGGCCGACGTGTTCATCCAGAACTTCCGTCCCGGTGTCGTCGAGCGACTCGGCATCGACGAGCCGGCGTTGCGCACCGCGAATCCCGACCTCGTGTACGTCTCGGTCAGCGGGTTCGGCGACAGCGGGCCGTACATCGATCAGAAGAGTTACGACTACGTGATTCAGGCGCTGTCGGGCATGGCCGCGTTGCAGGCCGACCCGGCCACGGGCGAGCCGGCGCTGTTGCGCAACATCGTCATCGACAAGGTCACGGCGATGGCCGCGGCACAGTCGATCCTCGCTGCGCTACTGGCTCGTTCGCGCGGTGCGGGTGGCCAGCACGTTCGCGTGGCGATGCTCGACGTGGCCCTGTCGTTCATGTGGCCAGACGGGATGATGCAGCACACGTTGCTGGCCGACGACGGCCGGGTGACGCCCGGTCCTCACATGGCCGACAACTACCTGGTCCGACGCACGGCCGACGACTACATCGCCCTGTTGGCGACGTCGAACTCGCAGTTCCCCGGATTGTGCGCGGCGCTCGACACCACGGAGTGGTTGGACGACGATCGGTTCTCGTCATTGGCTGCCCGCGAAGCCAATTCGGAGGAATTGCAGGCGCTGATTGCTGCCGAGTTGCAGCGTCATCCTGGAGCCGAGTTGGTCGAGCGCCTGCATTCCCACGATGTGCCGTGCGCGTTGGTCAACCCCATCGATCGGGTCCATGCCGATCCGCAGGTTCGTCACAACGAGATGGTCATCGAACACGATCGCCCATGGCTCGGTCCGGTGCGCGAGGCGCGTCCACCGGCTCACTTCTCGACCACTCCCACTGCACTTGACCGGCACGCTCCGAAACACGATGAGCACACCGACGAGGTGTTGGCCGAGATCGGCCTCGACACCGAGGTGATCGCCGATCTGCGGGCGAGGGGCACCATCGGCGCCCGCCGCTAGCCATCGGAG
>JAENVT010000338.1 GCA_016650435.1 Ilumatobacteraceae bacterium | reverse complement strand
GCCTAACCCCAGCGACTTTGCCCGAACCGGTAGCCGACCGAGCGCACTGTCTGGATCAGGTTGGCCTGCTCCTCGCCCAGCTTGGCGCGCAGCCGGCGCACGTGAACGTCGACGGTTCGTGCCCCGCCGTAGTACTCGTATCCCCACACCCGCGACAGCAGGATCTCACGGGTGAACACCTTGCCCGGGTTCTGGGCGAGGAACTTCAAGAGCTCGTATTCCATGTACGTCAGGTCCAGCGGTCGACCCTCGATCGAGGCCTGGTAGGTCTCGACGTTCAGGGCGAGACCGCTGTATTCCACCGTCTCCGGCTTCACCTGGGCGAAGCCCTGGAACAGCAGATGTCGAAGCCGGGCCTCGACCTCGACGGGATGGAACGGCGTCAGGCAGAAGTCGTCGTAGAGATCGTCACGCAGCTCCAGCTCGCCGAGTTGTGCGCCACCGAGAAGTAGCAGCAACTTTGTCGGCTCGTCGCGTTTGCGAAGTGCCCGGCACATCGCCCAGGCACCTTCAGGGTCGATGTCGCACACCACGATCGCGCCGGCCCACCCGTCGGGTGGCTCGTGCGTGGCGGCATCTTCGGGCGATGCGACCGCTTTCCACCGGTAGCCCCCGAGATCGAGCGTGCGCGCCAGATCGGGTGGCGGCGGTTCCGGGTAAACGACCAACTGATCCATCATGCTGCTAGAGCGTCCTGAGGTATCGGTCGTGCTCGAACGCGCTGACATGGGTCTTGTAGGCGCGCCATTCGCTGCGCTTGTTACGCAGGAACCACTCGAAGATGTGCTCGCCGAGCGCCTCGTGCACCAGCGACGACTGCTCCATCACCTTCAACGAGTCGCTGAGAGATTGCGGCAACAGATCGATACCCAGCTTGTTGAGCTCGGCGTCGCTCATCTCGAACAGGTTGCTGTCGGCCTCGACCGGCAGCTCGTACCCCTCGGTGATGCCACGCATCCCCGCGGCGAGCAAAACGGCAAAGGCCAGGTACGGGTTGCAGGCAGGATCGGGCGAACGAAATTCGAGGCGTGTCGCGCTGGGGTTGCCGCGCTTGGCCACCGGCACGCGAATGAGACCGCTGCGATTGTTGCGAGCCCAGGTGACGTGCACCGGAGCCTCGAACCCCGGCACCAATCGCTTGTAGCTGTTGACGGTCTGGTTCGTGATTGCGGTGATCTCGGCAGCGTGGCGCAACAGGCCGGCCATGAACTGCTTGGCGACTGGCGACAGGTTGTAGCTGTCGTCAGCAGAGAAGAACGCGTTCTCGTCGCCGTCGAACAACGACAGGTGCACATGCATGCCACTGCCCTGCACGCTTTCCATGGGCTTCGGCATGAACGTGGCGTGCACACCTTGGCTCGCGGCGACCTCCTTCACCACCAACCGAAATGTCATGATGCTGTCGGCCATCGTCAGCGCGTCGGTATGGCGCAGGTCGATCTCGTGCTGGCTCGGTGCGTCTTCGTGGAAGCTGTACTCCACCGGGATGCTCATCGTCTCGAGCGTGCGGATGGTCTGCTTGCGCAAGGTTCCGGCAACGTCAGTCGTGGTCAGGTCGAAGAAGCCGCCCTCGTCGAGAGGAACCGGCGCCTGCCCTTTCTCCGGCGGCGAGAAGTAGAAGAACTCGATGTCGGGCGCAACGAAGAAGGTGTAGCCGCGCTCGTGTGCGGCCTGCAGATTGCGTCGTAACACCTGCCGCGGATCGCCCTCGAACGGTGTGCCGTCGAGGTTGTGTATGTCGCAAAAGACCCGAGCCTCGGTTGCCCGGTTTCCCTTTGACTCGTCGCCCCACGGCAGCACTTCGAACGTGTTTGCGTCGGGCATGGCCAGTACGTCGCTCTCGAGGGTACGCCCGAAACCGTCGATCGAGGAACCGTCGAACGTCATCCCGTCCTCGAGCGCGTTCTCCAACTCCGCCGGGCTGATGGCGAAGCTCTTCAAACTTCCCAACACGTCGGTGAACCACAACCGGATCAGTCGGACCCCGCGTTCCTCCACGGTGTGCAGGACGTAATCACGTTGCTGTTCAAGCATGACGGTTCTTTCTATTCGGCAAATCTACGCCCCTTGCTGTTGTGCCCGTAAAAGCGCTCGTCCGGGCACCCCTGCAGAGAGGAGCCCGGACGGGCGACGAACGATGCACTCCCGAGCCGCCATCAAAGCGAAGCGGAGATGGCGTGCGAGGCAATTGAAAACGGTTACCCGCACACACTCTCGAGGATGAGGCGCGTGACAGTGTAGGGGTCGCAGTTGGAGTTGGGGCGGCGATCCTCTGCGTAACCCTTGCCGTCCTTGGCGACCTGCCACGGGATGCGGATGCTGGCGCCGCGGTTCGAGACGCCGTAGCTGAACTTGTTGTACGGCGCTGTCTCGTGGGCGCCGGTGAGCCGGCTCTCGATGTCGGCGCCGTAGCCCTTGATGTGGGCGTCTATCCGCTTGCCGATTGCCTTGCAGGCGGCCTCGATCGCGCCGTAACCCTCGCGCATCGCCTGAGTAGAGAAGTTGGTGTGCGCACCGGCGCCGTTCCAGTCGCCCTTCACCGGCTTGGCGGCAAAACTGATGATGACGTCGTAGTCCTCGGCGATGCGATGCAGCAGCCAACGAGCGACGTAGAGCTGATCGCTGACGTTCAAGGCGTCTGTCGCGCCGATCTGGAACTCCCACTGGCCGGGCATGACCTCGGCGTTGGTGCCTTCGATCATCAAACCGGCATCGATGCATGCCTGAGTGTGCTCTTCGATGATCTCGCGGCCGATCACGCGGCCGGTGCCGACGCCGCAGTAGTACGGGCCCTGCGGCTCGGGGAAGCCGTCTTTCGGAAACCCGAGCGGCGTGCCATCGGCCTTCAGCATCGTGTATTCCTGCTCGATGCCGTAGATCATCAGATCCTTGGCGTACTTCTTGGCGACCTTCTCGGTCTGCGCACGAGTGTTCGTGGGATGCGGCTTCATGTCGCTGGCGTTCAGTACATCGCACAGCACCAACACGTTGTTGCCACCGCGCAGCGGATCGGGACAGGTGAAGACGGGACGCAATACGCAGTCACTGTGCTCGCCGGTCGCCTGGTTCGTCGACGACCCGTCGAAACCCCAGATGGGGGTTGGCTTGCCGTCGCCCAAGATCTTCGTCTTGGAACGGATCAAGGGCGTCGGCTCTGTGCCGTCGAGCCAGATGTATTCAGCTTGGTAGGCCACGAAGTTCCTTCGTTCTCGGGACCGCGGACGCGCCGCGATCGTGTCGCAGAAATAGTGCCAGCTTGGCCATTTCGGAGCCATTGCCGAACTGTGAACGCTGTGTAAACGGCGCTCGGTCGGGCTCAGATCGTGACGCGTTGACCCTGATCGAAGCCGTGCACGCGCTTGATGGCCTTGTAGCCGTTGATCCGCGCCTCAGCCAGATGATCGGCAGCCGCATACGTCGGTATGCCCTCGGCCTTCGATATGGCGAAGACCTCGTGCATCCGCTCGTAGATCTTGGCCACCTTGGCCATGCCGCGGTCCTTGTTGACGCCTCCCCACAGGCGGTCGGTATCGAAGACGGTGCCGCCGGCGTTGGCGATGTAGTCGGGCGCGTACAAGACGCCGCGCCGGTGCAGCTCGTCGCCGTGGCGCCACTCGGCGAGCTGGTTGTTGGCCGACCCGCACACGACGGTTGCTTTCAACACTGCGAGCGACTCGTCGTTGATCGTCGCACCCAGCGCGCAGGGGCAATACACGTCGACGTCGGCAGACATGACGTCGCTCGCAGCGATCTCGGTTGCCCCGTGGGTCGCGATCATCGCACGGACCTTCGCCGGATCGATGTCACTGACGAGCACGGTGGCGCCCTCACCGACGAGGAACTCGACCATCGGCACCCCGACTGCGCCGAGACCTTGCACAACGACGCGTTTGCTTCGCAGCGAAGGCGAGCCGGATTGCTGCTCGACGCATGCCTTCATCGCCTGCAACACCCCGAACGCCGTTGCCGGCCCGATGGGTCCCGCCCCACCCGCCGACTCGGGCAAGGTGATGACGTTGCGGGTCTCGACTCGCATGTGATCCATGTCTTGCAAGGTCGTGCCGACGTCCTCGCCGGTCAAATACTCGCCACCCAGCGAATCGATGAACCGACCGAGCGCCCTGAACAGCATCTCGCGACCGTCTTGCCGCTTCGGGTCGCCGATCACAACGATCTTGCCGCCGCCCAAGTTGATGCCGGCTGCGGCGTACTTGTAGGTCATCCCTTTGCTCAACCGCAGAGCATCTTCCATGGCCGCCAGATCGTCGCTGTAGGTCCACATTCGGCAACCGCCCGCCGCCGGACCGAGCACCGTCGAGTGAATTGCCAGGACGGCGCGCAGGCCGACTTCCTCGTTCTGAAAACAAAGCAGTTTCTCGTGGCCGTTGGCGGCCATGTAATCGAAGATCTCGGTCTTTTCCATCATCTGATCGTCCATCCGCCGTCGACCATCAATACCTCGCCGGTGACGTACGAAGACGCATCGGATACGAGGAACACGACCGGACCGACGAGCTCCTCGGGGCGGCCGCGCCGAGCCAGCGGGGTCAGATCTCGCACCGACTGTTCCTTGGCTTCGTCGTGCTCTCCCGCGGCGCCAGGCATGAACACCTCCATGTAGGCGGGCGAGAACGCATTGACGCGGATGCCGTACGGCGCCCATTCGAGAGCCAGCGACCTGGTCATCATGTTCACGCCGCCCTTGGAGATGTTGTACGCGGAGATGTTCTTGATCGCGACATCGCCGGCGATCGACGAGTTGCTCGCTATCGCACCTCCGCCGCCGGCGATCATCACCTTGGCGGCGGCCTGAGCAAAGAAGAAGTACGCCTTCAAGTTGATGTCGAGGACAAAGTCCCAATCGGCTTCGGTGTAGTCGATTGCCGGCGCTGCGGCATCGACGCCGGCGTTGTTGATCAAGATGTCGATGCGGCCAAAGCCCGCGGCAACCTCGCCGACGACTCGATCAATCTCCGCCTTCGTCGATGCATCGCCCGGCACGACCAGGCATTCGCGCCCGGTGGCGCGAACGGCCGCAGCCGTTTCGTCCAACTCGCTGATTGTTCGGCTGGTCACGGCGACGTCGGCGCCGTGTTGGGCGAGGCCGACGGCGATGGCTCGGCCGATGCCCCGCCCGCCGCCAGTCACGAGTGCCTTCTTGCCGGTGAGATCGAACAGGGCTGACATCAAATGCGATGCTAGGCACCGTGGGAACCGCGCGGCCGAAACGAACGTCAAAGCTTGCATGAATCGACGCTCGTTCCTCGCCGCTGCAGTTGTCACACCGGTCGTCGCAGCGCTCGCTGCCTGTGGCGACGATTCGAAAACGGCGACCGAGCCGACAGCGATCCCGATTGACAATGGCACCGTCGTGGGCACGAGTCCGTCGACAGGAATTGTCCATCCAACCGGCGCTCAAGACGTGGTGCTGAAACTGTCGTACGAGGGGGGATTCGTTCCCGCCGGAACCGCTTTCGTCAACACGCCGGCTCTGTTGGTGAGTGGAGATGGGCATGTGTACACCCAGGCGGTCACTCCGGCGATCTTTCCCGGCCCGCTCCTGCCCAGCATCCTGGTGAAAACAGTCACGGAGCAGGGGGTTCAGACCATGCTCAGCATCGTGAAACGCGCAGGATTGCTCGCCGCCCCGCCCGACTACAACGGCGGTACCGGCGTCGCCGATGCAGCAAACACGGTGCTGACGATCAACGCCTCCGGCGGCAACTTCGTACACAGCGCGTATGCCCTTGGTGCCGACACTCCAGAGAGCACTCCACGAAAGGCTCTGCTCGATGTCGTGAACGTCATTACTGATGTTGCAGGGGCGGTCGGCGAAGCAAACCTCGGCGAAGATCAGCCCTTCGTGGCCACCAGATACCGATTCCAGTCCCGAGCGGTCGATCAATCCGAACTCGACAGCCAGCAGCCGGCGCCCACGATTGTCGATTGGCCGGCGTCGAGCACGCTGCCTCTCGCCAACGCCACGACGTGCGCGATGGTCGATGCGGCCGCGATTGGCTCCCTGCTGGTCGATGCCAAACAGAACACCTACTTCAGAGATGGCGCCAGCGTGTATCAGCTCTCGGCTGCTGGGTTTCTGCCGGGTGATTCCGAGTGCTGATCTGACCGTGTTACTTTCGTAATCGGGGCGTGAGCTGAAGGGGCTCGATATGCGAAAGTGCGCAGCAATTGCCTTGATGATCACGTCGGTCGTCGTGCCGGTGGTCAGCGTCGCAGCACCGAAGGTGGCCGCAGGCACAGTCATCCCTGCCGGGTTCACCGACGCTCTGGTGGCCACGCCTGGGCAGGCGACCGGAATCGCCAGCCTTCCCGATGGCACAGTGGTGGTGCTCGTGCAGTCGGGCTCGGTGCGATTGATCCGCGCCGACGTGCTGCTGCCGGCGCCCGCGTTGACGATGAGCTTGTCGCCGTGCAATGGCGGCGAGCGAGGGCTGCTGGGTGTTGCCGTCGATCCCGACTTCAAGGTCAACGGATACGTCTATCTGTACTTCACTCGGCCGAGCCCAGGAGCTCCTGGCGGCTGTGTCAATCGGGTCAGTCGGTTCACGATGACCGGCGACGCGATCGATCCGAACAGCGAGATC
>JAENVT010000337.1 GCA_016650435.1 Ilumatobacteraceae bacterium | reverse complement strand
GATCGCACCGCGGCAGCGGTCGCCGACGCGCACACCAGGCTCGCGCACCACAGGCGCGTGGCCGACCGGGCAGCGACGACTCCCCTCGTGCCGGCCGAGGTCCGTTGTACGAGGACGCGCCCGTCGAGGTCGGCTGCGGCGACTTCGACCGGCGAGTTCGACAGATCGAATCCGGGTGGGCGGCGACCGCGATCCTCGCCCATTGCGACCACATCGGGGTCGGCCGCTTTGGCTGCCAGTGCTTCGTCGATCGAATCGACCAGGAAGATGTGACGTGCTCCCGCGGCAAAGGCGTAGGCCGCTGTGGTGAACGCGCGAATGACGTCGACCGCGACGACCGCACCCGCGACGTCGGCCACTTCCCAGCGCGGCAAGAATCGAGCGACGGTCACAGCTCTGTCCTCACACTCGGCCAACGGTTCAGCACTTCAACGACCTGCCAGCACGGCGACCACCGGCGCGAACCCTTCTGCGTCGCGAATGACGTAATGATTGATTCCGACGTCGTCGCGCAGCCGCTCGAGTTTGTCGACGACCTGCTCGACCGACCCGATCAGCAGGAACGGGGTGTGCTCGACCTGGTCGGTGTCGATCTCGAACCGCTCGGCGATCGTGGCGATCTGATCGCCGGCGTCCGCGCCGATCTCGACCAGTTGGACGAGCGCCGACATTTCGATATCCCCAATCCGATCGCCGGCAGCTTCTTCCAGCCAACGTGCTCGTTGCCTGACATCTTCGATACCGAATCCGCCGGCCGATGGTTCACCACCTTCGCCATGGGTCAGGCCGGTGAATTGAAAGATGTCGGCGTGGCGCGCGGCAATGCCGACCACACGCCTTCCATGACCACCGATCAACAGCGGCACGTGCTCCTGAACCGGCCGCACCCCGAGATCGCTGATGGCGAGGTGGTGATGGTCACCGTCCATCTCGACGGCACCCGTGTCGAGCAACGACCGAAGGGCGATCACCGATTCCTCGAACCTGGTGACACGGGCGGCGGGCTCGCGCAACAGCATGCCGATTGCATCGTGCTCGGATTGCGTGTAGCCCGTGCCGAGACCCAGCACCAGCCGACCACCGGTCAGCCGATCAAGCGTTGCGGCAGTGCGAGCCAGCAACGCAGGATGGTGAAACTCGTTGTTCAGCACCAGCGGACCCAGCCGCAGGCGTGTCGTGGCCTCAGCAGCGACCATCAGCGGTATGAACGGATCGACGGTGCCGATGTGGTCGAACGAGAACAGCTCCTCGTAGCCCAGCGATTCCGCCTGGCGGGCCGCCACAACCAGGCCTTCGCGGTCGCCGAGATTCCGACCTTGCAGCGCGAATCTGAAGGGTTTGGCCACGCCCGCGACCCTAAACGTCTGTTTCGTCGACCGCGGTACTGTTCACGCGGGGCACGAGTTTTGGGGGATCGATGAAGGACTTGCGAGGTACCACGGCAATTGTGACCGGGGCATCGAGGGGCATCGGCGTGTATATCGCCCAAGCGCTCGCCAAAGAGGGGGTCAACCTGTCGCTGGCGGCACGATCCGAGGCGGAGCTCGAGACGGTCCGCACCGAGATGGCGGCACTCGGCTTGAAGGCAATCGCCACGAGATGCGACGTGACCAATGCCGACGATCGAGCACAGCTGATCGAGCGCACGGAGACCGAACTCGGGCCAGTCGACCTGCTCGTCAACAACGCCGGAATCGAGACCGCCGCGCATTTCGATACCGCCCCGCCGGATGATCTCGTGCAGACCCTCGAGGTGAACCTCGTCGCGGCAATGCTGCTGACCCGATCGGTGTTGCCGGGGATGCTCCAACGAAAGCGCGGTCACGTCGTCAACATCGCCTCGGGGGCAGGCAAGGTCGGCGTGCCCTTCGCAGTTGCCTATGCGACCAGCAAGCATGGGCTCGTTGGTCTGACCAACTCGCTGCGTTGCGAGTACCTCGGCAGCCCGGTGGGGTTCTCGGTGGTCTGCCCGGGTTTCGTCAACAACACAGGGATGTATGCGCGCTGGGAAGCAAAAGGTGCGACGGCACCGAAGATCGTCGGTCGTTCGTCGCCCGAGCGGGTCGCCCAGGTCGTCGTCAGTTGCATCCACAAGAACCGTGGCGAGGTGCTGGTCAACAAACCACCGCTGCGCCCGCTGATCGTGTTGTTCAACGCCGCCCCGCGGGTGATGCCCCGAGCAATGAAGCTGTTCGGCTACACGCGTACCTTCGAGCGGATCACCGAGATCGCCGGACGGACGTAACTCCAAGCCACAACGCCGAGGCGCGACCCCGTGAACTCCGTGGTGGCAACAGTGGGCCGCCGCTAGCCTCTGGCCACGACCTTCCGGGGTCGTTCAATGGTAGGACATCGGTTTTTGGTGCCGTCTATAGGGGTTCGAATCCTCTCCCCGGAACACAGTTAACGGCTCGTGAACCACGGGTTAAGACAGAGCTACACCACTTTCGCGTCGCGACGCGCTAGAACGGACGCATGACAGTTTCGGCGATCGTGCTCGCGGCGGGTGAGGGCTCGCGAATGCGATCCGCTCGCCCGAAGCCGTTGCACCAGATCTGTGGTCGCCCAATGGTCATGCATGTCATCCATGCCCTGTCCGATGTGGATGTCGACCGCACCGTCGTGGTGGTCGGGCACGGTGCCGAGCGGGTCACGAAGAAAGTGCAGGAGCAGGCGCCGGGATGGGCTCACGTCACCTTCGTTGAGCAGACCGTTCAGCGTGGAACCGGCGACGCGGCGATGGTCGGGATGACCGCGATTCCTGGCGACGACCTCGACGACACCTCGACGATCATCGTGCTCCCCGGCGACACCCCGCTGCTGCGCAACGAGACGCTGCAACGGTTGGTGGCCACCCACCTCAGCAGCGGGAACGCCGCGACCGCCATCACCTCGGTGCTCGAAGATCCCACCGGGTATGGGCGGGTGCTGCGTGCGCCGTCGAAGCTGGGTGATGGGCGGGTCCTTCAGGTGGTGGAGCAGCGCGATGCCGGCCTCGAGACGCTGGCGATCCGCGAAGTGTGGACCAGCATGTGTGCGTTCCGACGCGACCTGCTCGGGCCGGCACTTCGACGCCTGAGCCCCGACAACTCCCAGGGCGAGTACTACCTGACCGACGTCGTTGAAGTGTTGGCCGGGATGGGACACCAGATCGGCACCGTGCAGGCCCCAGAAGAAGAAACCCGTGGGGTCAACGATCGCTGGCAGCTGGCACTTGCCGAGCGCGAACTGCGCAGCCGCACCAATCGTCACTGGCTGTTGAACGGCGTGACGATGCTCGACCCACGCCAAACGTTCATCGATGTCACGGTGCAGCTCGGCCGCGACGTGACGCTGTATCCCGGCACCATCCTGCAGGGCAACACGGTGATCGGCGATGGTTGCGAAATCGGGCCCGACACCAGGCTCGTCGACTGTGTGGTCGGATCGGCGGCAACGGTCGAAAACAGCGTTGGCCGCGACAGCGAGATCGGCGACGGTGCGCACGTCGGGCCGTACGCTCACCTGGCGCCGGGAACATCAGTGCCTTCTTCGGCATCGACAGGTGCGTTCTACACTGGACCTGCCGACTAACGCAGCTGCGGAGCCTCCACATGGAAAAATTCACGACCAAGCGCATGTCGCTCTTCTCTGGGCGCACGCATCCTGCGCTGGCCGACGAGGTGGCGAAGGAGCTCGGTGTCGAGCTCGGCGATCCCAACCTGGTGCAATTCGCCAACGGTGAGATCCGCCCACGGTTCACCGAGAGCATCCGCGGCAGCGACGTGTTCATCATGCAGACCCACTGCGGGGTCGACGACCACAGCATCAACGACTCGATCATGGAGCAGCTGATCATGATCGACACGGCGTACCGCGCTTCTGCGAAGCGAATCACTGCGGTGTGCCCGTTCTACGGATATGCGCGGCAGGATCACAAGGCCGAGGGTCGTGAACCGATCACCGCCCGACTCGTCGCCGACCTGTTCAAGGCAGCGGGCGCGAAGCGGATGGTGTCGATCGACCTGCACAGTGGCCAGATTCAGGGCTTCTTCGAAGGCCCAGTCGACCACCTGACAGCCACTCCTGTGCTCGAGAACTACGTTCGCCAACATGCTCGAGAGCCGGTGATCGTCTCCCCCGATGCCGGGCGCATCAAGGTCGCGGCACGCATGGCCGAGCACCTCGGCGACCTTGGCGCGGACCTGGCCTTCATCTACAAGCGCCGCCCGAAGGGCAGTGTCAACCAGGCCGAAGCCAAGGAAGTGATCGGCGATGTCGAGGGCAGGTTGTGCATCCTCACCGACGACATGATCGACAGCGGCGGCACCATCACTAGCGCAGCCGACATCTTGCTGCAGCGCGGCGCCACCGAGGTGTGGGCGATGGCCACCCACGGCGTGCTCAGCGGGCCGGCGATCGATCGCTTGAAGAACGCGCCGATCAGCCGGGTGGTCCTCACCAACACCTTGCCGCTTCCACCGGAGAAGCAGATCGACAAGATCGAGGTGCTGTCGATCGCCCCGCTGATCGCCGCTGCCCTCAACGCGGTGTTCGACGACGCCAGCGTCAGCGAGATCTTCGGCGGCGAGAACCAGGGTTAACCAGGTTCCAGACAGCCGTTGGTCAGGGCACAGGGCGGCGCTAGGCTTGCCAACCGTTCTAGATCGCTGAGATCAAAGTGATCACTGAGTTTCGAGGCCTGTCATGTCGCAAACCACACTCACCGCTACGCCCCGCACTGGTTCGGGCTCGCCGACCGCTCGCCGCTTGCGGGCCGAGGGGCACATTCCCGGCGTGCTGTATGGCCGCGGCATGGATCCGATCAGCGTCACGGTCGAGCGTCGCGAGTTCCGCCTAGCCCTCAGCGGGCCCGCCGGCGCCAACACGGTGCTGGCTTTGCAGGTCGGCGGCACCAGCTACCCGGCCGTCGTCAAGGAGATGCAGCGTCACCCGATCCGGCGCACGGTGAACCACATCGACTTCCTCCAGGTCAACATGAACGAGGAGATCACGGTCCACATCGCGTTTCGTATCGAGGGTGAGTCAAAGGCTGTGGCGGCCGCCGGCGGCCTGGTTGATCCGACGGTCGATTCGATCGAAGTCAGCTGCACCCCAACCGACATGCCGAACGAGTTCGTCGTCGACATCACCGATATGCAGCCCGACACCGTCATCCGCCTGTCTGACATCCCGATGCCGAAGGGTGTCACCGCACTCGGCGATCCCGACATGGCCGTCGTCACCGTGTTGACCACCGCGGCGGAAGTCGAAGAGCCAGCCGCCGCCGAAGAAGGCGAAGGCGAGGGCGAAGAGGCCCCAGCCGAGGGCGAAGCCGCCCCGCCCAGCTCAGAATGACCTGACCCGGCGTGATCGACGCGCTGGTCGTCGGGTTGGGGAACCCGGGCAAGGAATACGTTCGCACGCGCCACAACGTCGGCGCCGAGGCAGTGGCCCTGCTCGCCGAACGAGCTGGAGAAAAGTTCAAGGCTGGTCGCGACAAGGCTCTGGTCGGCGGTGCCCGGATTGCCGGCCGGCGGGTGGTGCTGGCTTTGCCCACGACGTACATGAACGACAGTGGCATGGCAGTCGGAGCGTTGATGCGCCGCCACAAGGTGGAGGATCCGGCGCAGTTGATCGTGGTCCACGACGAGTTGGACCTCCCGCCCGGTGTGGTCCGGGTCAAGGTCGGCGGGGGCCTCGCCGGCAACAATGGCCTGCGCAGCATCACCCAACACCTGAAGACGCAGGACTACGTGCGCGTGCGCAT
>JAENVT010000336.1 GCA_016650435.1 Ilumatobacteraceae bacterium | reverse complement strand
GCGCTCGCGCACTGCATGCGCTGAGCCACTGATCGTGCAGTCGTCGATCCATCCGTCGGTCATGAGACTCGGGAGCCGATCACGATCACCTTCAGCAATCGCTGCCTCGATCGCTGTCATTTCCTCTTCATAGCCCGCCAGTTTCCAATAGTTGCGATAGTTCGGAAGGGTGAGGTAGCCGGTCAACGTTCGCCGGTGGATTGCCCGCGCCGCGTCGAGGTCCGCATCGATCACTGTCGGCACCATGTTGGCAAGGAAGAAGTTGTCGCGGCCGGCAGCCTGCACCCTGGCGACCTGAGTCGGCATGTAGCGACGCGACGCATTTGCCCAGATCGCACCGTCGGCCTCGGCCAACGCCAGATCGAGCATCTTGTCGCGCAGCGTCGCCATGTAGATCGGGGGCAGGGGACCAGCGGGCCGTGTCGCCGCCCGCATCGCGGCCACATACTCCGTCATGTCGTGCAGCGGCTTGCCGGTGTTGATGCCGAGGCGATTCATCGCAGGTTCGTGACTGACGCCGATGCCGAGCCGGAAGCGGCCACCGCTGACCTCGTTCAGATGACCCGCCGTGATTGCGACCTCCACCGCATGGCAGTGGTAGATCGGCTGGATGCTCGTCCAGAACGGGATGGTCTTCGTGACGTGTGCCAACGATCCACACAGTGCGAGGTTGCCGTGGACGCCGGGGCTGGCGAGCCCGGCGAAGCCGCGACGCTCCGCCTCGGCGGCCAACTCAAGGATCGTGTTGCGTTTCGTCGGGGTTCCGATCACCGACAGTGCTGGCATCGCAGTCATAGCCAGGACCGTACCTCGGGTAGCGTTCGGGGCTGTGGCCGAATCTGGAATCGGGGGATACCGGCCACCAGTGGGCGGATTGCTGCGGGTAGCGATGATCTGTCCCTACAGCCTGTCGGTGCCAGGCGGCGTACAGGCCCAGGCGATGGGACTAGCCCGCGAACTCCGCAAGATGGGCATCGAAGTGAGAGTGCTGGCGCCGTGCGATGGCCCTCCACCGGCAACGTTCGTGACACCGTTGGGCAACAGTCTGCCAACATCGGCCAACGGCTCGATGGCTCCGCTGGCCCCCGACCCGTCGTGTTCGTTGCGCACCATGCGGGCGCTGGGCGACGAGCAATTCGACGTGCTGCATCTCCACGAGCCGTTCATTCCCGGGCCGACGCAGACGGCAATGTTGTTGCATCCCGCACCGGTCGTGGCGACGTTCCACGCGGCCGGCGACAGTGCCAGCTACAAGTACTTGCGGCCGGCGATCAAACCGGCAGCGAACAACATCGCCTATGCGGTAGCGGTGTCGAAGGACGCCGCCGAACTGGTGCAGCGTTACATCGGCGGCAACTACGACATCCTCTACAACGGTGTCGAGCTCGATACGTACCGCGCCGCCAAGCCCCACCCGACGACAGGTCCGACCATATTCTTCTGTGGTCGCCACGAGGAGCGCAAGGGGCTCGACGTTCTGCTCGCTGCGATGCGTCAGCTCGGCCCTGAGGTGCGGCTGTGGGTCGGGAGCACCGGTCCCGACACCGCTCGACTGCGTGCCGAGTTTGCCGACGACACTCGTATCGAGTGGCTCGGTCGGCTGCCCGATGCCGAAAAGATGGAAAGGCTGCGCGGCGCTGATGTGTTCTGCGCGCCGTCGTTGCATGGCGAGTCGTTCGGGGTCGTGCTGATCGAGGCAATGGCGGCCGAGACAGCGATCGTGGCCAGCGGGCTTGATGGATACCGCAACGTCGCTACCAACGACGTCGACGCAATCCTGGTCGAGCCTGGCGATGTAGATGCACTGGCCGGCGCCCTTCGTCGGGTCCTTTCGGATCCCGGTTTGGCCGACCGATTGCAACGAGCCGGCTCGCGTCGATCGGAGGATTTTTCGATGACGGCACTTGCCCAGCACTACGCAGACCACTACGTGCGGTTGGCGACGAATCGGCCACGACGAGACCGCGCGCCCAGCCGGGAGTCCTTCTGGCACGGCTGGCGACGCCGTATGATGGCGGACTAGCGCCCCCTTTTTGGCGCATCACCATTCTGGAGATCTCATGATTTGGATCCTGCTGGCGATCATCGCCGTCATCATCATTTATTGCATCGTCGCCTACAACGGGCTCATCCGCAGGCGCAATCAGATCGAAAACGCCTGGTCACAGGTCGATGTGCAGCTCAAGCGGCGCATCGACCTGATCCCAAACCTGGTCGAGACGGTCAAGGGCTATGCGGCCCACGAAAAGGACACGCTCGACGCCGTTGTGCAGGCCCGCAACGCGGCAATTGCCGCCCCTGCGACGCCCGCCGGCCAAGCTCAGGCCGACAATCAGATCACCGGCGCGTTGCGTCAACTATTCGCCCTCAGCGAGGCCTATCCCGACCTGAAGGCCAATCAGAACTTCCTCGCCTTGCAGGAAGAACTGACCGCAACGGAGGGCCGTGTCGCCTATTCGCGGCAGTTCTACAACGACTCGGTGTTGGGCTACAACAACAAGCTGCAGGCATTCCCGACTGTGTTCTTCGCCAAGGCGCTGAAGTTCCAGCGGCGTGAATACTTCGAGACCGACGAAGCTGCTCGCCAGGTGCCCAAGGTCGAGTTCTGAAGCGCAATGACGCCAGCGCCGCGTCACTCGTCCCTAGCCTGAGGCTGACATGTTCGAATTGATCAAGGCCAACAAGCGGCGCAGCGCGCTACTGATTTTCTGCTTCGTCGTGCTGCTGTCACTCGTCGGGGCAGCCTTCGGAGTCCTGTTCAACGCGGGACCGTACGGTGCGATCATTGCGCTTGTTTTTTCGGGTGCAATGGCGTTCTTTTCCTACTGGAAGGCCGACGCCATCGCGCTCGCGGTCAGTCGCGCCAAGCCCGCTGATCCGCAGCAGTACCAGCGCCTGCACAACCTGGTCGAGGGTCTGTGCATCGCCGCCGGTCTGCCAAAGCCGCGGGTTTACATCGTCGAGGACGCGGCTCCAAACGCGTTCGCCACCGGTCGCAACCCGAAGCACGCGGCGATCGCTGTGACCACTGGACTGCTCGAGAAGATGAATCGCGTCGAGCTCGAAGGCGTCATCGCTCACGAGCTGTCGCACATCCGCAACTACGACATTCTTGTATCGACGCTCGCAGTCACGCTCGTCGGGTCGATTGCCCTGCTCACGAACATCGGCATGCGCATGATGTGGTGGAACGGCGGGAGGGTGCGCCGCGACGGTGACAGGAACGGCGGCAACCCCTTGGCCATACTTGGTCTAGTGCTGTTGATCTTTGCCCCGATCATCGGCAAGTTGATGCAAGCCGCCGTCAGCCGGCGGCGCGAGACGCTCGCCGATGTCAGTGCTTGTCAGATGACCCGCTACCCACCCGGGTTGATTTCCGCGCTCGAGAAACTGCGCGACGACGTCACCGTGACACATGCCGCAACAACTGC
This sequence comes from Ilumatobacteraceae bacterium, assembly GCA_016650435.1. The sequence continues at coordinate 71 of JAENVT010000336.1, read as the reverse complement.
CACAGCGCACCTGTGGATCGAGCAGCCGATGTCGGGCGTGGGCGATCGCGGAAAGTTCGGTGCGATCAATC
>JAENVT010000335.1 GCA_016650435.1 Ilumatobacteraceae bacterium | reverse complement strand
GGTCGAGGCCACTGCGGCCGCTGGCAAGCCCGTGTTCTGTGAGAAGCCCGTCGGAGGCACGCCGCCGCAAACCGTGATCGCCGAGCGTGCGGCACGCCACGCCGGAGTGATCACCGGCGTCGGCTACAACTACCGATGGGCTCCTCTGGTGCAGTACGCCAAGCAGTTGATCGACAACGACGAGATCGGCGAGATCACCAACTACTACGGCCGGTTCTTCTCGATGTACGGCAGCGATCCGATGGGCCTGTTGTCGTGGCGATTCCTCGTCGACCAGGCCGGTCACGGAGTTAGCACCGACATCCTCAGCCACTCGGTCGACCTCGGCCATTATCTGGTCGGAGGGATCAGCAAGGTGGTTGCTACTGGCGAGACCTTCATCAAGCAACGGCCGCTGTCAACCGGTGGCGGAACGCACTACGACCGTGGCAACCCGGGTGATCCGACCGGCGCGGTCACCAACGAGGACTACATCGGCATGATGTGCGCGTTCGAGAACGGTGCGCGAGGCACGTTCGAGGCCTGCCGGTCGATGGTCGGCCCGGAGAGCCAGAACAGCTTCGAGGTCTACGGCACCAAGGGCTCGATCGCCTGGAACTTCGAGCGGATGAACGAGTTGCGCGTGTACATCGCCGCCGAGCACAAGCACACCGGGTTCACGACAGTGTTCGGTGGCGATCGTTTCCCGCCCCACGGCAACTTCGTGCCGGGAAGCGCCAACAGCATTGGCTTCGAGGATCTGATCTGCATCGAGGATCACGAGTTCCTGCAGTCGGTTGCGGCGGGCCGCCAGCACACCCCGGGCTTCACCGAGGCGCTGGCCTACGTGTCGGTGCAAGACGCTGTGCTTCGCAGCTGGAAGAGCGGTCATTGGGAAGACGTCATTTCCCTGAGAGAGGAATGAGATGAGCACTACACGACTCACCACCGCGGCGGCGATCGTTCGCTATCTGATCGCCCAGCGAACCGTCATCGACGACGTCGAGGTGCCGTTGTTTCCGGGTGTGTATGCGATCTTCGGCCACGGCAACGTCACCAGTCTGGGTCTCGCGTTGCAACAGGCAGGCGACGCGTTGCCGACGTGGCGCGGTCAGAACGAACAGGGCATGGGTCTGGCGGCTGCAGGTTTTGCCAAGGCCGCGAACCGTCGCCAGATCATGGTGGCTACCTCGTCGATCGGTCCCGGCGCGCTCAACATGGTCACCGCTGCAGGCGTCGCCCACGCGAATCGGCTGCCGGTGCTGTTCCTGGTCGGCGATACGTTTGCCAGCCGTCTGCCCGACCCGGTTCTGCAGCAGGTCGAGCACTTCGAGGATCCGACCATCACGGTCAACGACGCGTTCAAATCAGTCAGTCGCTATTGGGATCGGATCATGCGTCCCGAGCAGATCATCCACTCGCTACCGCATGCGGTTGCAGTCATGCTCAACCCGGCCGACTGTGGTCCGGCGGTTCTGGCCCTGCCGCAAGATGTGCAAGCCGAGGCCTTTGACTTCCCCGACGAGTTCTTCGCCACGACGATCCATCACATCCCTCGTCCGCGGGCCGACCTCGGTCAACTGGCGCGTGCCATCGCCGCACTGAAGGCGGCGCAGCGGCCGTTGATCATCGCCGGCGGGGGTGTTCGCTATTCGGGAGCCGCTGCCGAACTCGCTGCGTTTGCCGAGTCGCACAACGTCCCCGTCGTCGAGACCGTCGCGGGTCGGGCGTGCCTTCCCGCGATCCACCCGCTGAATGCCGGTCCGGTCGGCGTCACCGGCTGCATCAGCGCCAATGAACTTGCCGGCGCGGCCGATGTGATCCTTGCCGTCGGAACCCGACTTCAAGACTTCACCACTGGATCGTGGACTGCTTTCGCCGGCGACGCCCAATTGATCGGTCTCAACGCCGCCGAGTTCGATGCGGTCAAACATCGCTCGCTGCCGCTGGTCGCCGATGCCCGCGAGGGTTTGCGCGAACTGAACGAGGGCTTGGCCGGATGGAGGGCTGACGAGAATTGGGCGTTGCGGTCCAAGAACGCCACCGCCGACTACCACGCGTACATCGACAAGATCGCTGATCCTTCGGCGGTGGGCGAGAGCGGGCGACCGACCTATGCACAGGTCATCGGGGCTGTCGATCGCACTCAACAACCTGGCGACTACGTGCTCGCCGCGGCCGGTGGCTTCCCCGGTGAGTTGATCAATGGGTGGAGAGCCAAAGAGGTCGGCGACTTCGATTGCGAGTACGGCTTCTCGTGTATGGGCTACGAGATCTCGGGAGGGTGGGGGGCGAAGATGGCTCGCCCCAGCGACGAGGTGATCGTCTTTGTCGGTGACGGCTCCTACATGATGATGAACAGCGATCTGTACAGCTCGGTGTTGTCGGGCCACAAGCTGATCGTGATCGTCTGCGACAACGGCGGGTTCGCCGTGATCAACCGGCTGCAGATCAATCAGGGTGGCGAGCCGTTCAACAATCAGATCGAGAACACCCGCCATAGCGAGCTCGTGTACGTCGACTTCGCCGCGCACGCGGCAGCGATGGGTTGCAACAGCGAACGCGCCGCGACGGTTCACGAGCTCGAGTCCGCGCTTGGTCGGGCGCGCCACAGCGACCGCACGACGGTGATTGCCCTACAGACAGATGCGTACACGTGGACGGGAGGCGGCGCCTTCTGGGAGGTCGGCGTGCCCGAAGTCAGCGATCGCCCGCAGGTGCAGGCCGCCAAGGCGGCAATGGTCAGTGGGCTACAACAACAGAGGATTGGAACATGACGGGGAAACTCGAAGGCAAGGTCATCGTTGTCAGCGGTGGCACCCAGGGTCTCGGCGAGGCAATCGCCCGGCAGGTCGTGGCCGATGGCGCTGCCGGTTTGGTGATCGCCGGCCGAAGCGCGGACCGAGGCGAGGCGTTGGCGAAAGAACTCACCGGCCTCGGCACGCCGACGTCGTTTGTCGAGGCGGATATGGAGGACCCTGCGGCCCCGCGTGCCGTGATCGACGCTGCCGATAAGCGGTTCGGAGTCATTCACGGGGTAGTCAACGTCGCTGCCGCAACGTGGCGCGACAACGTTTGGTCGGCAACTCCCGAAGGCTTCGAGCAGATGATGGCTGTCAATGCGCGTGCTCCACTGTTCCTGATCCAGGCCGCCGCTGCGGTGATGCGACGCGAGGGTGTCGCCGGTTCGTGCGTCAGCATTGGCTCCACCAGCGGTCACGGCGGACAACCGTTCATCCTCAGCTATTGCGTATCGAAGGGCGCGCTGGAGACGATGACCCGCAACTTGGCGTTCTCACTGATGCGCCACAACATCCGTGTCAACGTGGTCAGCCCCGGGTGGATGGACACAGAGTCGGAGGATGCAACGCAACGCAAGTTCCACGGCGCAACCGACGGCTGGCTCGAACGAGCCGAGGCCGGTCAACCGATGGGACGGCTGATCAAACCACCGGAGGTCGCCAAGGTTGTTGCCTTCTACCTGTCCGAAGATTCCGGGATGCTGACCGGCAACATCGTCGACTACGACCAGTCCGTTCTCGGCGCCGGCGATGCGCCGAAGCCTTCACTGCAGGAGACGCCACAATGACGCTCAGAATCGCGGTGCTCGGTGCCGGCCGCATCGGCAAGATGCACGCAGAACTTCTGGCCAGGCAGGTCCCGGGTGCCTCATTGGCGATGGTGCAAGACATCGTCGGTGATGCCGGGGCGGCCGTCGGCCAGCAATTCGACGTGCCGCATACGACCGAGGTCGACGCGGTGCTTTCATCGGCCAATGTCGACGCCGTTGCGATCTGCAGCAGCACCGACACCCACGTGCCGTTCATGATTGCTGCGGCCAAGGCCGGCAAGGCCATCTTCTGCGAGAAGCCGATCTCACTCGACCTCGCCAAGGTCGACGAAGCGCTCGCCGTGATCAAGTCCAGCGGGGTGCCGTTCCAGGTCGGCTTCAACCGCCGCTTCGACGCTGCCCACAGCTCGGTACGCGCCGCTGTCATCGACGGGTCGGTGGGCGACCTCCACATGGTGCGCATCACCAGTCGAGACCCTGCTCCGCCGCCGATCCCGTATATCAAGGTGTCCGGTGGCATCTTCCTCGACATGATGATTCACGACTTCGACATGGCCAGGTTCATCACCGGTAGCGAGGTCGTCGACGTCTACGCGCAGGGTGCCGTGCGAATCGATCCGGCGATCGGTGAGGCTGGCGACCTCGACACCGCAGTGGTGATGTTGCGCCACGAGAACGGCTGCATCACCACCATCGACAACAGTCGCCAAGCCGTCTACGGCTACGACCAGCGAGTCGAAGCGTTCGGATCCGGCGGCCTTGCGGCGTCGGACAATCCTCTGACTCACACCGGCATGCGCAGGTCTGCTGCCGGCACGATCAGCCAGACGATTCCGTACTTCTTCCTCGACCGGTACATTCCCAGCTACGTCGAGGAGTGGAGAACGTTCGTCGGCTACGTCACCAACGGCGGTGACTCCCCGGTGGGACCGAACGACGGCAGAGCCCCACTGGCGATCGGTCTCGCCGCCTGGAAGTCGTACCGCGAGAACCGCCTCGTGCGCTGCGACGAAATCGGCTGACCGATCCCAGTGGAGTGTTTCAAGGCCCCACGTGGGAGCGTCAAACACTCCACATGGCAGCATTGGAATCGTGTCGCCCTATCCGGTAACCAGACCATTTGTCGACGGAATGCTCGACGTCGGCGACGGGCAGCGGATCTACTGGGAGGCGGCCGGCAACCCCAATGGCAAGCCGGCAGTGATCCTGCACGGTGGGCCGGGCAGTGGTATGTCGGACCGCACCAGAAGGATGTTCGATCCCGATCGCTACCTGATCGTGCAGTTCGACCAGCGGCAGTGCGGTCAAAGCACACTTCATGCTGCCGAGCCAGTTGTCGACCTGTCGACCAACACGACGGCTCACCTGATCGACGACATCGAACTGCTGCGTGCCCATCTTGGGGTGGATCGCTGGTTGGTGTGGGGCGGCTCCTGGGGGACCACGTTGGGGCTGGCGTACGCCGAAGCTCACCCCGACCGCGTATCCGAAATGATCTTGGCCAGTGTCGTCACGACGACCCACGCCGACGTCGACTGGGTGACGCGAGCGATGGGGCGCGTGTTCCCCGAGCAGTGGGAGCGGTTTCGCGACGTTGTTGACCCTTCGGAACGCGACGGAAATCTGGCTGCCGCATACGCACGTTTGCTGCAGGACCCTGATCCTGCCGTCCATGAACCTGCCGCGAAGGCTTGGTGCGAATGGGAAGACACCCACGTGGCGACCCACGCCGGCCACCAGCCCAGTCCGCGCTACGAGGATCCCCGCTTTCGCCTGTGCTTTGCCCGGCTGGTCACCCACTACTGGAGCAATGCGGCGTTCCTGAACGACAACCAACTGTTCGGCGATGCCGATCGGATCGCCGACATCCCGGTGCTGATGGTCCATGGCAGGTTGGACATCAGCGGGCCGACTGCTGTGCCCTGGAGGCTGTCGAAGGTCCTGCCCCGATCCGAGCTGGTGGTGATCTCCGACGAGGGCCACGGCGGTGGAACCTCGATGTTCGACGTCATCGTCGCCACGGCCGACCGTCTGGCAGCTGACTGGAAATAGCGGGAACCTCCCGCCGCTACCGCGACGTCGAACACGCATGCGGCTTCTTCTGGCCTTGGCAGTGACTGCCTGCGTCGGCTGTGGTTCGAGCGATGCGACGACTCATCCGCAACCGCTCGCAGCGTGCGGCGGCGTCAACCAATCCATCGAGATCGCCAAGTCATTCGTTCGACTAATACGTGACAGATC
>JAENVT010000334.1 GCA_016650435.1 Ilumatobacteraceae bacterium | reverse complement strand
GGATAGGGCGTCGAGACGACCAGATCTGCCGCTTCAACACGTCCACCCGAATCGATCCACACCAGACTCAACGCGCACATGGCGACGGTTGCCATTGCCCGAAGCAGCATTCCCGATGTGTACCGACCGCGCTTTGTTGTCGACATCCCGATCCTCTCGACGCTCCTACGCAGCGGAGTGTCGTCGTGAGGGGTTCAGGAGTTCATTTCGGCAAGGTTGTGCCCAGGCAAAATCTCGGGTTCAGCGGCGGCTCGACTTGCCACCTCGCATCAGTTCGCGCCAATCGGTTGCTTCGATCTCGACGTCGAACTTCTTGGCAGCGGCCTTGATCCGCTTCCACGCGCGGGCCCGTTCAGCGTCGCTGACATCTTCGACTTGATCGAACCGGGCGATTGCGTTGCGAACATGCTTGGCGTCGTTCAGCGGCTCCTTGCGATCGTCGGGGAAGGCGAACTTACCGTCGCTCAGCCGATCCCGAGCGGCTTCAGTCATTCCACCGGACGGTGTCTTCTTCTTGGCGGGCCCTTTCTTGGCCGAGGCGGCCTCGGCCTTCTTGATGTTCTTGTGGGCTTGCGCCTTCTGCTTCTCGGTTCCCATCTGCAGACTCCGTTCACGATTGGTCGCGTGAGATTTCCCGATGATCAGATTCCTGAAACAGCAGCAGGCCGCGAGATGCCGTCGGGTTACAGTCACGCATCGTTCTTGACCCAAGCCACTGGAAGCAAACATGGTGAGAGCCGCTCTGCGCGATCTCCAATGGCGTTGGAAACGATTCGTGATCGCCATGATCGGCGTTGCGCTGGTTTTCGCGATGGGTCTGATCATGACCGGTCTGGCAACCTCGTTCTCGACCGAGGTCGATCGAACGCTCGACTCCATCGGCGCCGAGCGGTGGGCGGTTGCGTCGGACGCATCCGGGCCGTTCAACTCCTTCAGCCCGATTCCGACGTCCGAGGCAGCGAACATCGGCGGATCGTCGGTCATGGTGCTTCGCGAAACAATCCAGGATGGGCCAACCGTTCGCGACATCATCGTGATGGGAGTAGAGCCAGGCGCTCTCGGGTCTCCTCAGGCCTCACGCGGAGCAGATCTCACAAGCTCTGGTCAGGTCGTTGTTGATCGGAGCCTTCCCGGTGCTTCGGTCGGCGACACGGTCTCCTTCGGTGGCCAACACTTTCGAGTAGTCGGCACGATTTCCGGTCAAAGCCTGTTCGCCGGTATCCCCCTGGTCTACATCCTGTTGGCCGATGCACAAACGGTGGCAGTGGCGGGGCAGCCGCTTGCCACCGCGATGCTGTTCTCCGAGGTCCCCACGTTCGTGCCCGCCGACTTGAAGGTGATGTCGAACAAGGACGTCAAAGACGATGTGTTGCGGCCGTTGAAGGCTGCACGATCTTCGATCAGCTTCGTTCGCTTGCTGCTGTGGCTCGTCGCCGCGATCGTCGTCGGATCAGTGCTGTACCTTCAGGCGCTCGAGCGCACCCGTGATTTCGCTGTATTCAAGGCAACCGGAACATCGACAGCTGCCATCGGCGTTGGCCTCGCCGTGCAGGCCGTGATGCTGTCGTTGGCCGCTGCGGTTCTGGCAGCGATCCTCGCCACGGTTCTGGCGCCGCTGTTCCCGCTGAACGTCGAGATTCCGGCGAGTGGCTACCTGCTGCTGCCCGTGATTACCGTCGTCGTCGGTCTCATCGCCTGCTCGGTTGCCCTACGACGGACGGCACGTATCGATCCCGCGACCGCGTTTGGAGGATGAGATGACAGAAACGGTGGCCGACCTCGTCATCGAAAACCTGACGGTCGAGTTCACCAAAGGCGACTACACGGTGCGGCCGCTCGACGATTTCAGCTGCACCGTTCCTGCGGGCTCGTTGGCGCTTCTGCTCGGTCCTTCGGGTTGTGGAAAGACGACGTTGTTGTCGTGTTTGGGCGGCATCTTGAAGCCGACGGCCGGCAAGATTTCCTATGCCGGCACCGACGTCACCACACTGGCGGGCAAGGCGCTCACCAACTATCGCCAACGCGGCGTCGGTGTCGTGTTCCAGGCCTTCAATCTGGTTCCCAGCCTGACCGCGGTCGAGAACGTGTCGGTGCCGATGCGCTCGGCTGGCGTCGCCCGCCGCGAGGCACGAGACAAAGCGGTGGGTTTGCTCGAGAGCGTTGGGCTGGGAGATCGACTGACGCACCGCCCGAACAGCCTCAGCGGCGGGCAGCAGCAACGTGTTGCGATCGCTCGGGCACTTGCCCTCGATCCATTGCTCGTGCTGGCCGACGAGCCAACCGCTCATTTGGACTACGTCCAGGTCGAGGGGATCCTTCGAATCATTCGCGGCCTTACCGACGGCGGTCGGGCTGTCGTCGTTGCGACCCACGACGAACGGCTGCTCGCTCTCGCTGACCAGATCATCGAGATGCGCCCGCACTTTGTCCCCGACGACGCGACCTCGCGCACTGTGAATCTTGCCGCCGGATCGCTGCTGTTCGAGCAAGGCGACCCGAGCGACGTCATCTACGTGGTCGACTCAGGTGAACTGGAGGTCTTGCGCGAATCGCCCGAGGGCCGGGTGCTGCTGAGCATCATCAGTGCCGGCGACTACGTCGGGGAGATGGGTCCCCTGTTCGGTCTCGATCGCGCCGCGACCGTGCGCGCCAGGATGGCGTCGACGCTGACCGGCTACAGCGTCAAAGCCTTCAGGAACCTCGTCGGCGACGACAAGATCCCTTCACTCATCCGCGGTCATCGCTGACTCGATATGGGCTATTTCGTGAACGTGCTCGAAATGACCGCGGTCGTTCCGTTGCTGTAGGTGATGCGAGCAAAGACCCGGTGGGAACCGGCGGCCAAGGTGCCAACGTTGAACAACACCGCCTGTCCGTTGTTGGCCGTGCCATTGAAGTCGAACTGAGCTGCCGAGTCGGTGGAGCGCGGCACGAGAGTGACCTTGTCCAGCCAGAACTCAACCGACTTCACCGAGGTCGTCGGTGTAACGAAAATAGCGACCGAGCCGGTGAGCGTACGCCCGTTGAGATCGGCCGCGCTGCTACGCGTTGCACTGCTGCTGACCTGGAGTTTCTGAGTCACCGTTGGTGCCGGGTTGCTGACGGTGAACGACACGGTTCGTCGTTCGAGGGCGCCGTTCAACCGAAGGACTTCGAGCGTCAGCGTGTGTGTCCCGTTGGGCAGCAGTCGCGTGTCGAACAGGTTGGCCGTGCCGTTCTTCAACGTCCCGCCGAGGTCGTAGGGACTGAGCAACTGCACCCAGTACGGCAGGCTAGTTCGATTGGGATCGTCGATGTAGAACCCGACGATCGCAACACGACTTGTGTTCGCAGCCGGGGTAGCGAACACGGCGATGTTGCCAGAGACTGTCGCACCAGCGAAATCGACGGCTCCCGATCTGTTGGCGCTGGTGCTGAACGACACACCGATCTGCGTCACGGTCAACGTCGTGGTCGAGGTTGCCGACCAGTTGCCCAAGCCGTCGCGGGCGCGGACCCCCACGGTGTAGCTGCCGACCGGCAACGTCGCGCCGAAGGTCGCCGCGAGGGCACCTGCCGTGACGGTTGCTGACGTAGCGAGGCCGACACCGGGGTCGGTGCCGACGAAGTACTCGACGCGCGACACGGCTCTCGGGTCGGCAACCAAAGCCGTGAGCTTCGTCGTGGTACCCAGGACGATCGACGCGGGAGTCAGCTTCAGGACAGTCAGGGCAGGCCCGGTGGAGTCGAGCGTGAAGACCACGGGTGCGACCGGAGTGCTCGACAGGAACGTCGATGGTGTGCCGCGGAACTCTGCCGAGACCGTGTAGGTGCCGTCTGCCAGCGTGCCCGTTGGGAGTTGGGCCCGTCCTTGTGGATCGGTGCTGGCGGTGAAGAGTCGGGTGACCGGGCTCGTGGCCGGACCGGTCACCGAGAAGTAGACCGTCTGCTGCGGCAACGGGATGCTCGGTGCGGTGCGCGAGAGGACGGCGCTGACGGTCGTGGCCGTCGCTGCGGAGAGCGTCAACGCGGTTCCCACCTTGGTGACGCCGAAAGAATGTGTGTCCGCCGAGGCTCTGTGTGTCGAGTCGCCGCCGTACGAAGCCGACAGGGTGTAGGTGCCGACCGCATCTTGCAGCGGCAACGTCGCGCTTGCTCGCCCGCTGGCAGTTGTCGATGCGTCGATCGACGCGGTGCCGAGAGCGAACGTGATGGTGCTACCCGCCGGCGCATTCGTCGTCGCTGCAACGGTGACGGTCGTGCCGGAAACGGCGCTGCTCGGGTTGACGAGATCAAGACTCGTTGTCGTCGGTATGGCCGGCGGGATGACGACGCCAACCGGCACGCCCGGGGTGTAACCGTCGCCGAGGTTGTTGTCGAGGCCGACCAGGCCGACGCCGTTGACCGCCTGCACGATGTACCGCACGTCGGACGCCAACTGATCACTCGCCAGCGGGATCGTGCCGGTCCACAATGTCGAGTCGACGGGGTCCTGCACGAGAGGGGCCGACTGCCATGAGCCGTGCAATGGCCCGGCCTCGCCGGTGTAGGTCACCCACGCCTTTTGAATGCCAGCAGACAGGTCGCCGGTGACGTGTGCGCTGACGGTCACCGCGTTTGTGGCCAGAGCATCGCTCACCCCCGAGATCGACGGCGGCGCCGCGAGCGACGGCGTGTTGTTGCCGTAGGTCTGGGTGTTGCTGCTGTAGAACAACTCCAAGCCGAGTTGCGAATACTTGCGCTCGGTGTCGGTCGTCGTGTTCGGCTCCGACCTGTACTGCACGGGCGTCGTGATCAACTTCGTGCGACCATCGGCGCCGTTGGCATCGAGGGCGCCGAAGTAGTTGACGGTGGCGAGCTTCTGCGGGTAGAAGACCGGCGAGACGAAGCTGGTGTGTATGCCGTTCTGTTCGGTCGTGGGTGCGCCCGTCAACGGGGTGACGCCATGTGCGTCGGTGTAAGCGCCGCTGGTGAAGCCCACGCCGCGCAGTACTTCTCCCGTGGTGCTTGTCACGTCGTCGATCTGTTTGGGAAGAGCCGGCAGGGCCGGCGCAGACTGAACGCCGTCGCGACCGGTGAACCAGTTGAAGTAGGCCGTAGGAACCACCGGGGCCAAGTTGGTGTCGAGAACTTGCCTCAGCGGGGAAGGCGGCGGTGTGAGGGTTGGAGTAAGGGTCAGCGGTGCAGACTTCAGACCGAGCTCCACGCCGGGCTTGCTCGTGATCGAGGTCGGCGCGATGCCCGCGCCGTTCCCCGGGTCTGTCGTGCGACCCGCGGGAAGGTTGACGCCCGTCATCGGCAGGCCGTAGAGCGTTGATTCGATCAACGCCTTTTGGTCGATGCCACCCAGGGTGGAGACGCTGGCGAGGTAGTCCTGCTTGGCGTTGACCAAGGCCTGGCCGAGGGGGACCGCGCCCGAGCCGCTGCGCAACTCGGTCGCCAGCAGGGTGTACAGCTTGGCGCTGTAGGCGACGAAGTCAGTATCGGCGTATTGATAGCCGGTGCCGGCGATCAAGGTGGCGCGCTGCCTGGCCATGGCTTCGGGCCAGTCGAGCCCAACCGTGCGCGCCAGATCGGCCTCGTCGTCGAGCAGGTTGTATCCCGCGTGGCAGCCGGCGCTGATCACCAACGAGTTGGTCAGCAAATTGGGATGGGCATCGAGATCAAGTGTCGACAGGCTGGTCTGGTAGTCGGCGGCGAGCGCGCTGTTGGCGCTGAAGTGGCCTGCCAGGAACACCAGGTCGTGATGCGAGCCGAGCAGCGAGTTGGAGAGATCGCCGGCGGTCCACGAGCGATCGTGGCTTGGCGCTCCGAGCGTCGTGAGAGTTGTCGGGACGCCTTGGTCGGTGATCAGCGAGTCGGCACGTCCGGTCGGGCCCAGACCGGCGGCGAAGTCGGTCTGCACGGAATTGGCCGCGCTCGTGAGGAAGTCGTAACCGGTGACCAACGACGAGGTTGGCTGCGGCAAGACACCGGCCGGGCCGAGCCCGAGGTATGCGTCGACCATGCCGCCGATCTCAGTGGGCGTTTCGACCAGTCTTCCGACTGCGAGATCGGGGACGGGTATCACCGCGCCTTTCACGTTCAGGTCGGAGAGAGCGCCGTAGGCGTCCTGCCCGAGCACGTAGTTGCGCCGCAAGCTCGCTTGCGACGCACTGGCGTCGAGCGCGGGCGGGACGAAGTCGGACTCCGGTCCGATGCCCGCCGAGTCGGCATATCTGAAGAACGGGATGATGGAGTCGCCGCCGGCCAGGACGACGTACTTCAGTGTGTTGCTGTTGTCGCGATACGAGTTGACGACGTCGCGAATGGCCTCGGCAACGAGGTTCTTCGCGTATGGGCAGGCCTTGTTGAGGTCGGCCTGCAGGTTCAGGGCATTGATGCGCGCACTGCCGCTGAGGTCGATGACTTTGCCGCCGGTCGTGGGCTCCAACTGCTGGAGCCTTGTGACCAGTGCCGGTGCCGGCGGGGTGAACCGCGAACTGTCGGTGAGGATGACCGTTTGTTTGGCACCGGGTGTGCCGACGATCGTGGGCAGGGCACTGTACGAGTCGAGCGGGGCCGAGCACTCCCCGCCGGTCGTTGTCAATCCAAGGTGGAACGGTGTAGCCGAGAACGCGCCGTTGCGACCTTGCACGCGTACGTAGAAATCGCCCGTGTTGTTCCACGTCGCGGTGCGAATGGATTCGGCGGCCGCGTTTTCGTTGGCCGACACGCCGATGAGGCTGCGCGTCTGCGCGCTGGAGAACGCCTGCACGAAGGCAGCCGACGGGGAGTACACGGATGGGCTGTAGACCGATGGTGAGTAGACCGACGGTGAGTAGACGGACGGCGAGTAGACCGACGGGCTGTAGACGGAGGGTGAGTAGACCGACGGGCTGTACACGGATGGGCTGTAGACGGACGGCGAATACACCGAGGGCGAGTAGACGGAGGGTGAGTAGACCGACGGGCTGTAGACGGAGGGTGAGTAGACCGACGGGCTGAACACGTCACCGGCGAACTGCGCACTCAGCTTGGTGAGGTCTTGGGTCGACGTCAGCGTCGAGAAGGTCTGACCGATGTCGCGGAACATGGTGAGGTCGAAGTTCTGATCCAGGTGGCTGAGGTCGACCTGCACTTGGCTGTCGGGCTGGATGGGGAACTTGAACCAGCGGACCTCACCGGCTTGCGTCAGCGTGCCGTCGACGCCGGCCCCTGTGAGCGGAGCCGCCGTGGTCCATGAGGTGTTCGCGGCCACCGCAGCGGGATCCGTGAACGGCGACGTAGGCGGCGGCGCGAGCGTCAGGGTGCCGTAGAAGCTTGGGTTGGAGTCGTAGTTGACGCCGCCGAGCGTGAACCCGTAGGTGTCACCATCAGCCACGACGAAAGAATGGTTGCCCGAATAGGTGAACCCGCCCGAAGGGGGCGTGCAGCAGTTGACAGGCCCGCCGGTAACCAGGTTTGTGGTGGTGATGCCGTTGTGGATGACGAAGGCGTCAAGGTGAACCCTCACCGCGAAGTAGGCGTGAAAGCCGGTGTAGGTGTAAGGCACGACCTCGGTGGAATCGCCGACCGCAGTGGTTTGAAACGTCCACGTCTTGTCCGTGAACCGCGTGCCAAGCGGATTGTCGAGGAGGTTGTAGGTCATCTGTGCAGGGGTGACCAAGCCATCAGAGTTAGTCGTGAAGTTGGCGGGGCCGCTCGCCGTCCATGGAGTGGGCGTTGCGGCACTCGCAACATCTGACGTTCCGATGACGGGCGTGACAAGCGCCAACAGCGACGCGACGAGCGCGAGGTGAAGGCCCCGTAGGGAAGTGCGGCGAGACGGTTGGTTGCGCATGATCTCCTCGATCGGCGTCAAGGAGAGAACACACCATCGCATCCATCCCCATGAACGGCCAGAACGCTAATCGGTACAGGACGCAAGCGATTACGTGGAGCGTCCGACCTCTCTGAGTAGTGCTCCCAACGCAGCCGCGTCGAATTCGAGTCCGCGTTCGTGCGCCGCGGATTCGTCGACACCGAGTCGCGGCCGAACTGCGGCCAACGCCGCCTCGAGCGTTGTCGCGAGCGCAGGAGGTCGCGGTGCCTCCAGTCGGGATCGGAGGGCGTCCGCAGCGCCGACGAGTTCGGTGGCGTGGACGATCTCGTTCTTGGCCAAAGCCAGCAAGACCATGTCCTCGACCAACAGCGCAACCGACCAGAGGTCGCCATAGTCCTCGTACGCCTGCAGGGCTTGGAGGAATTCATCCCCGGCCGTGCCGGGCTCGCCGAGCCCGAGGTTGGCATTGCCGAGATTGTGATGGCCGACCGCGACCATCCATCGGTCTCCGATCTCGATGGCGAGGCGCATGGATTCTTCAAAGCGCATCTGTGCGACAGCAAAATCGAGTTGCAGCAGCGCGATCATCCCGAGGTTGTTCTGAGAGACGCAGATCGGCCACCGATCCCCCAATTCCTCGCGCATCGCCAGGGCGCGCTCGTTCATCGTGCGCGCCAGTTCGAGATCTCCTACGCACTCGGCGACCAATCCGAGGTTGCTGAGCAGGCCGCCGATGCTGGCCCTGTCGCCGAGTCGTTCGCGGATCTCGAGGCTCCGTTCGTAGGAAGTACGTGCGTCGTCGTAGTGGCCTTGTTGCGACGCGAGTGTTCCTTCGAGGTGCAGGACCAAACCGAGCCCGGCGTCGTCGCCGTGGCCAGAGAACATTTCGCCGGCAAGGATCAACTGTTGGCGGGCGTCTTCGAATCGACCTTGCTTGCGCAGTGTCTCGGCAAGATCGGTGTGCGCCCGGGCCTGTTCTGTCACGTCTCCCAGGCGACGCGACAGCTCGATCGCTTGTGTGTATGTCGCCTCAGCGTCAGCCCAGCCGCCGCGAAGTTCGAGCACCTTCCCCAGCCGGCGCAGCACACCTGCCCGTTCAACGTCGGGCACCAGAGGTAGTGCGCGTTGGAAGTAGTCGGCGGCAGCATCGTTGGCGTATCGCGACTGAGCCGCAATTCCCGCGCGCACTGCGTACTCGCGCTTTTTGTCGTCGTCCTCGCCGAGCCAGTAGTGATACGCGAGCAGATCGAGATTTCGCTCGATCGCTTGCGGCCCTTCTGATTCGAGGTACCTGCCGACACGGTCGTGCAAGTGCGCTCGCATCGCGAACGGCAAGCTGTCGTAGGCCACATCGCGGGCCACGACGTGACGGAAGAGCCACGACCGATCCTCGACGCGATCGATCCTCAAGATGTCGGCCTGACGTGCTGCTTCGAACCGCGCCTCGACGTCGTCAAGCGAGCCGAGGTCGGGGTACACGCCCTGCACGAACGGTGCTTCGAACGCTCGCCCAACGACGCTCGCGACCTTCAGCGCCGTTCGCGGCCCTTCGTCCAACATGTCGATGCGGCTCTGGACCAGCCGGAACAGGGTGTCGGGAACATCGAGGTGCCTGAAGGCAGCCGGCTCGGCCGGGTCGATCCCGCGACCGTGCACGTAGTTGATCAACTCCTCGAGGTAGAACGGGTTGCCCTGCGCCCTCTCGAGCACGAAGTCGACGAGCTCGCTGGCTGGACGCACGGACTCACCGAACAATTGCGACAGCTTGGCCTGCAGCACCAGCTGGGCGTCGTTTGCCGCCAGCTCGGCGAGATGAAGCTCCTGGAAGTATGGGATTCGATCGAGTCCCAGCCCTCCGCCCGGTGCGTCCGCAGGTCGATAGGCGAGCACGAACAGCACTGGGAGTGATGCAGAGGCGAGCACGAGTTCTTCGAGGAGATCCCGGGAGAGGGCGTCGATCCAGTGGCAGTCCTCGAGCACGATGGCGAGCGCGCCGTTGTCGGCACGCGCTCGGAGCAGGTCGACGAGCAGTGACTCCAACGACGTCTTGCGTAGCTTGGCATCGAACGTGCGCGTGAGGTCGTTGTCGTCGATGCCGATGCCGACGACGGGCCCGAGCAATGGACCGCGGCGGGCGTAGTCGCCGGAGATTGTCCGGAGCCGACGCGTCAGGTCTCGGGCTTGCGAGGCTTCGGTGGCGTCGTCGTCCATCTCGAGCAGGGTTCGCCAAACATCGCGCCACACGAGATAGCTGGTGGTGCGGCCGAAGTTCTGCGCTTCGCCCCACGCCACCGTGACACCCCGGGTGACGAGGTTGCGCACAACTTCGGCAATCAGCCGGGACTTGCCGCGGCCGGCCTCTGCTGCAATCCCCACCACTCGTCCGGCACCGCCGAGCACCTCATCGAGCGATTGGGCAAGCGCTGCCATCTCGGCATCGCGGCCGACCATCGGCAGCGGATATCTGACCTCCCGCTTGGTCAGACCTCGCCGCAGCCCGACGATGCTGAGGACACGCACCGGATCAGCCTTGCCCTTGACGGTGATATCGCCGACGAGTTGACACTCGACCCGTTCACTCAACGCCTGGTGCACCTCTTCGCTGAGATAGGCGTGACCCGGAGGAGCCTGCGACATCAGCCGCGCCGACAGGTTGACCGCGTCGCCCAGGCACGTGAACGTGCGACGCATCGGATGGCCGTACGCGCCGCTGCGAACCCGGCCATGTGAGATCCCTACTTGCAGATCCGTCGCTGCCGTTTCTCTGTCCAACGTCAACAACTCGATCGCTGCCGTTGCGGCCCGCGAGGCGTCATCTTCGTGGGCATGCGGCGTGCCGAACACTGCACACAGATATGCACCTTTGTCGCCAAGGATGACGTGCAACAGGTTGCCGCCGAACTCGGAGAGCACTTGCTGGACACGTTGCGTGAAGTGGTCGAGCTTTTGAACGGCATCGGGATCGTTGTCGTAGTCGATCCCACCGAAACGAATGAACATCGGATACGCAGAACGAAGTTCGGCCAAGAACTCGCCGCGGCCAGTGACGAGCCGGTCGTACACCGCCGGCAAGATCCATGGTCGCACCAACGCCTCGCCGAGTGCAGCCGATGGCGGCGCGGGCTCCGCCTCGTCGACGTGGATCCGGAGACCGCCGAGGACACCGACCGTTGCTTCGTCATGGCTCTCGTCGGGATCAGTTGCTTGCCTGTGCTCGCGGATGTTCACGTGGTCGCCGATCGAATTGAGCGCGGAGCGGGCCAGCACGACGTCACCCTTCTCGGCCATGTGCTCGGCGTCGGCCAGCTCGTCGATCAGCCTGCCGGCAAGCACGTCGATCAATTGGATCGAGGGGTCGCCGACGACGAAGCGCCGGGCGTCTCCCACCGCGACCGCCACCTTGATGGCGAGTACGACCTCGGTACCGGCAGGTGTGCGGATGGTGCCAACCGACGACATCGTTCGCTGGATCGCCAAGCCACATGCCGCCCCGCGTCTGCCGTCGTCGCCGTCGAGCCAGCAGGTAATTGCGTCGCCTCCGAAGTAGATGACCTCGCCGCCATAGCGATCGACGTCGTCGATGACTGCGTGGAACACCCGGTTCAGATGATGCGTCAATTCCTCGGCGCCTCGCTGCGGGCCGAGTTCGTTGGCTAGCGCCTCGGTGAGTGGTGTGAAGCCCGATACGTCGGCGAACAGGGCTGCGCCCCACACCCGGTCGTTGAGCTCCCGACCTTCAGCGAGCGCACGACGGCGATCGCCAGCGAGATAGGCCTCGGATCGGTCGACGTACGTGTCGCTCATCGCCATCGACGTCACCTGCCTCCCCGATTGACGCGGTTTGACCCTACTCGGCCAAAAATCAAGGCCAGAGTCCAAGCCGCTGGCCGGCCACGCGATAGCCTAACAATTCGAATCTCGAACAATTCTAGACCCGAATCACCTTCGACAAAGGCGGCCGCTCATGACCGTAGACGACCCTACCCTCACCATCGCTCGGCTCTCTCGTGTGTTGGAGTGCAACACCGCCGCCGGGCTCACCTTGCCGCAATATCGCGTTCTGGGTCTGCTGGCTGGTGGCGACGAACGGGCAAGTCTGCTGGCGAGCCGGGTCTCGGTGGCCAAGCCGACGTTGACATCGATCATCGACAGCCTGTTCGAGCGCGGCTTCGTGGCGCGCGAGATTCCCGACGGTGATCGCCGCTCGATTCGATTGTCGATCACGGACTCGGGACGAGCGCAACTGCGACGAGCGGCTGATGAGTTTCGCGGCGTGCTCGAAGAGGTGCTCGCGGTATGTGCTGATCCCGAAGGCGTCCTCGACGCACTCGCCGCGTTGGGCGACGCGCTCGACGAGCGCTGGTTGCAACGTGTGGCCAAGGAAGAATTGGTCGCACCCGATGGTGGCCGCCGATGATTCGACGCCTCAAGCTGCGCGCACCGCTCACTGACCCGGCATACACGCGCCCCGGCCCCGCGGGCCCGGGCATCGGTTGGCTCCGACGTCTTGGGCCGTTCATCCACCGCTATCGCGGGGCAGTCATCGCGACCCTGATTCTGTCTGTGGTCGCCCAGACGTTGATCGGTCTGCTGCCCCTTATCCAGCAGGTCATCGTCGATCACAGCATTCTCACCAAGCAGCATCCGGTCGGACCGATGATCCTCGTGCTTGTCTCGACCGGAATGGTCGGGTTCACGGCCAACTATGGCCGTCGCTACCTCGGCGCCAAGGTGAGCGTCGGCATCCAGCATGATCTGCGACTGGCGATCCATCGTCATCTCTACGAGCTGGATTTTTCGCGACATGACGAACTTTCAGTCGGCGACGTGATGTCGCGTGCCACCGCGGACTTGACGTTGATTCAGGTGTTCTTCTTCTCGGTACCAATGCTGGTGGCCAACCTGACGCTGCTGATCGTTGCGCTGACAGTGATGTTCGTTCTCTCGCCGATTCTCGGCCTGGTGATTGCAATCTTCGTGCCGATCTTTGCCTGGCTCGCCTATCGGTTCCGCAACCGCATCTTCCCGTCCAGCTGGAACGACCAGCGTCTGTCGGGCGCGGTCGCCGGAGTCGTCGACGAGGCAGTCACCGGCGTGCGTGTCGTGAAGGCGTTCGCCCAGGAGGATCGCGAGTTCGCCCGCCTGATGGACCGCTCGCTCGAGCTGTATCAATCCCGAATGCGCACGGCACGATTCAACTCGCGCTACTCGTCGACACTACAGCTGCTCCCAATGCTCGGTCAGCTCGGCGTGCTCGGTGTTGGGGGATGGCTCGCGCTCGACGGGCAAATAACACTCGGCGTGTTCCTTGCGTTCGCCAGCTACATGGTGCAGATCATCACCCCGGTGCGGATTCTCTCCGGAGTCCTAGCGACCGCTCAGCAAGCGCGCGCTGGATCCGAACGAGTCTTCGAACTGCTCGATACGCAACCGCGTGTAACCGACAAGGACGATGCCCTCCCAGTGGTCGATCCGGAAGGTGCGGTTGAGTTCGACGACGTCACGTTTGGCTACGCCGACGGTCCGGCCGCGCTGCACGGCGTCTCGCTGACGATTCAGCCCGGCGAGCGCGTCGGGCTGGTCGGCGCGTCGGGATCGGGCAAGACCACGCTCGCGTTGCTGATGGCTCGCTTCTATGATCCGCGCAGCGGAACCGTGCGGCTCGACGGCATCGACGTTCGTGACTACGAGATGTCGTCGTTGCGCTCGGCCGTCAATGTCGTGTTCGAGGAGAGCTTTCTGTTCTCCGCGACCATCAAGGAGAACATTGCCTTCGCCCGCCCCGACGCGAGCGATGACGACATCGAGGAGGCGGCGCGCGTCGCGCAAGCTCACGAGTTCATCCTCGGCCTGTCGCATGGTTACGACACGATGGTCGGCGAGCGCGGATACACGCTGTCGGGCGGGCAACGTCAACGCATCGCGCTTGCTCGCGCCGCGCTGGCAAATCCGGCGGTGCTGGTGCTCGACGACGCGACATCGGCGATCGACGCGCGCACGGAGGAAGCCATTCATCGTTCCTTCGAGGACGAGCTCAGCTCGCGCACCACGATCCTGATCGCTCATCGATCGTCGACGTTGCGATTGGCCGACCGGGTGCTGGTGCTCGACGAGGGTCGCATCGTCGCCGAGGGCACCAACGCCGAGCTCTGGCATTCGTCGCAGCTGTACCGCGAGTTGCTCACCGGTCCAGAACTCGAGTTGCCGGATGCGTTCTCCGAGCCGATCGACGTTGTCAGCGACGATGCGTGGCCGCAGTCCGGTGACCGCGCCGATCGCGGATCACCGCGCGTCGAACTATCGACGATGTTCGCGGGAATGTCGGCCGGCGTGGGGTTGCACAACCTCGCTGGGCGCACCGGCCTGGTGGCGGCAAGTCCCGAACTTCTCGCGCGCGTCGAGGCGCTGCCACCCCTGCACGGCGATCCCGAGGTCGATCTCGACGATGCCACGACGCTGGACGGTTCGTCGACACTGCGACGGCTCGCGAAACGGTTCCGGTTACCGCTGTTCTTCGTCGGCCTGTTGGTGCTGATCGATGCGGGCACCACGCTGGTCGGTCCGTTGCTGATCCGTCACGGCCTCGATAGCGGCGTCGAGCTTCACAAGGGCAGCGTTCTCGTTGCCATGTGCATCGTGTTTCTCGCTGTGCAACTGCTCAGCTGGGGAAACCAGGTCGTCGAACTGATGCACACCTCGCACACCGCGGAGCGCATCATGTACTCGCTGCGAGCGCGGACGTTCGGGCACCTCCAGCGGCTGTCGCTCGACTATTACGACAAAGAAATGGGCGGGCGGATCATGACCCGCATGACCACCGATGTCGAGGCGCTTGCTCAGCTGCTGCAACAGGGATTGTTGCTCGCGCTCACCAGCTTTGTCAGCTGCTTCGGGGTCGTCGGTATTTTGCTCGTGCTCGACGTTCGTTTGGCGCTTGCCGCGTTCATCGTGCTTCCGGTGCAGGTGCTCGTGACCATCTGGTTCCAGCGCGGCTCGCGACGGTCGTATCTCCGATCCAGAGATGCGATCTCGACTGTCAACGCCGAACTTCAAGAGAGTCTGTCGGGCATCCGCGTGACGCAGTCGCTGGGTCGCGACGACAACAACGCCCCTCGATTCGCGGCTCGCTCCGAGCGCTATCGCGATGCTCGATTGAAGTCGATGCAGCTGATGTCGATCTACTTCGCCAGCAGCCAGCTGCTGAGCACGATCGCCAAGGCGATCATTCTCTGGTATGGCGCTCGGCTCATCGGGCAAGGCACGTTATCCACCGGCCTGCTGATTGCCTTCTTGTTGTACCTCGACCAGTTCTTCAACCCGTTGCAGCAACTCTCGGGTGTGTTCGATCAGTGGATCCAGTCACGCGTTTCACTCGGCCGCCTCGACGAACTGCTCGCAACGCCGACGTCGACGCCCGAGATCGAGCATCCGATTGATCCGGGCCGCGTCGCCGGAACGGTGCAGCTGCAAAATGTGCACTTCGCTTACTCCACCGATGCGCCCGAGGCGTTGCGCGGTGTCGACCTGGAGATTCGACCCGGCGAATCGGTTGCTCTCGTCGGAACAACGGGCGCTGGCAAGTCGACGTTCGTCAAACTTGTTGCCCGGTTCTACGACCCGACCGGAGGTCGAGTCCTCGTCGACGGTACCGACCTGCGCGACCTCCAGCTTCACGCCTTCCGCCGCAACATCGGCTACGTACCGCAGGAGCCATTCCTGTTCTCCGGAACGATCCGCTCGAACATCGCCTACGGCCGTCCCGGCGCAACGGATGTGGAAGTCGAGCGCGCTGCCCGCGCTGTTGGCGCCCATGACCTGGTGGCATCGCTGCCCGACGGTTATCTCACGCCCGTCGCCGAAACTGGCCGCTCGCTATCGGCCGGCCAGCGCCAACTGCTGTGCTTGGCTCGCGCCCAGCTGATCGATCCCAGCATCTTGATCCTCGACGAGGCGACCTCGAACCTCGACCTGGCCACCGAGGCGGAGGTGCAGCGAGCGATGAACCTGGCGTCGAAAGGACGGACCACGTTGCTGATCGCTCACCGATTGCAGACTGCCCGCAACTCGTCGCGCATCGTGGTGGTCGACGACGGACGGATCATCGAAGACGGAACCCACGAAGACCTGCTCGCCGCGGATGGTCGCTACGCCGACTTGTGGAATGCCTTCGACGAGGCCCGCACAACCGCTATTTGAAGCCGGCGAGGATTTCCCCAGCAGCCCTGTATCCCGTTTCAACAGCACCGTTCAGATATCCCTGGAAATCGATGGAGGTGTGTTCACCAGCGAAGTGACAGTTGCCGCTCTGCTCTCGCTCGGCCCCTGCGAAGCCCGTGTACTGGCCTACCTTCCAGTACGAGTAGGACCCGTTGGTATACGGGTTCGCCGTCCAGAAGTCGATGGTCGCCCGCCCGTTGAATCGCGACCACAGGCCGGGTAACAGCGGTTCGATCTGTGAGGTGAACTGTTGTGCTCGCGACGTTGGCGTGCCGGTTCCGAATGAAGCTCCGATCGCTCCGCCGGTGTAGTCGACGAGAATTCCAGCTACACCGGGCTGGGCTCGAGTGACCTCCCACGTCGACTGGTAACCGGTATCGGCGAAGGTGTCACCGTTGACGCCGAGTTTTCGCCAGAGTCGTTCAGTGAACTGCACGTTCAATTTCGAGTTGGTACCCATGCCGAGCTCGCGAATTGCGCGGAGCTTCACGGGAGAGAAACCGGCCTTGGAGATGTCGAGCGTTCGCAATACCGCGAACGGCAGGGCCAACACCACCCTGTCCGCTCGCGACGTGACGTTCTTGCCGTTGAAGCGCATGGTGATGTCGTATGCGCCATCGGCGCGGCGTGTTAACGCGGTGAGCGCGGACCCGAATGTGATCTGCCCAGTGAGAAGCGAACGGAGTCCGGCGACGATCTGATCGTTACCTCCACGAACGTGATACTTCTCATTCGAGGTACCGAATATCCGCAATTGACCTTGTCCTGAGAATCCCAGCAGATACAACAGATTGAGCGAACTCTGAACCGAGCATTCGGCTCCGTATTCGATGTTGTACGCGACGTCGAGAAGCTGTCCGAGCTTCGAGGTGATGCCGCCGGGAACGCTCTCGTTGATCCAGTCGATGATCGACATCTGATCGAGTTGTCGACCCCGCGCTGTGGAGAGGTTGTACAGGGTCGGGTAGCTGGCAGCTTGGACATCGCTCTTGATCTTCTGCCAAATGCCTTTCAGGTCAGACGTGGCCTGGGTATAGGTGTATGGACCGTTGTCGAACCAGAACTTCGGTTCCGTGCCGTTCTGCTCGGCGGCGAGCAGGTTCTCGAGCGGCAAGCCGAGCGACTGGGCAAGCTGGCGAACCTCGGTGTGTCCTTGATCGATCAACTCGCCGCCGTGCTCCGCGACCTGCCCTTCGGCAAAGTAGTCGTGGATCGACCAACACCGGCCGCCGACACGGTCTGGCGATGCTTCGTGGATCTCTGCCAGGTACCCGGCCTTGCGCAATTGGTACGCGCATGTCAAACCGGCAAGACCGCCGCCGACGATGACAATTCGCGGACCGGCGGCTGCTGCGACGGGCGCTGCATCCCCGATGCGCCAAGCCGCGGCTACCGCACCTGCTGCCGCTGCTCCGGCAAGAAACCGTCGCCTCGATGTACCGTCCGGCGCGTCCGTTTCGACTCGCCGTTCCTCGCCGACATCGTCCGCGGCAATATCGGACGCGGCTCGCTGCAGCATCGTCAAGAGTGGTGTATGCGCCATGATCTCTCCGTCTTAGGGAAGGGCTACGTATCCAGCGAGGAACGCGCGCGCCGAAGGTGTGTCCAACCGGTACGCGACGTTGGTCGCCCGGCATACTGCGTCGCCAGTGATCGTCGTTGCTGCGATGGTGCTGCTGCTTCCCAGGAAGTTGGGCCCGCCCGAGTCGCCGTAGCACGTTCCACCGTTTCCTGTGGAGGCATTCATCGAGATGCGCAGCCAGGCGGGGTTGATGGCGTTGAGCGTTCCGACGGCGGTCATCCGTACGTCGTTGTATAGATACGTCTTTCCGCCCGGACCGTTGGTAACCAGGTACGCGCCATATCCGACGGATGTGAACTTCTGGGCGGACGACAGCTGCGACAACGCGCCTTGTTTGGGCAGCAGTGCCGGCGTGATGCGCTTCACCGGTCGATCGAGCACCACGACGGCGATGTCATGTGGGTCGCTCTGCGACTGCGAATACAGAGGATCGGACCTGAACGTGCCCGGGTAAACGGCATCGCCTGCTTGGTAGGCGGTGTCGAAGGTAACTCGGACTCGTTCGCCTTGGTCCCCGCAGTGCGCGGCGGTGAGGAAAACCGTCGTGGAGATCAACGTTCCGGAGCAGTAGATCCAGGTGCCATCCGAATACTGGACAGCGTTTACCAACCCTCCGACATTCGGATGCCCCTCGCCATCTGCAACGCCGTTCGTTATCGCAACGGCGGTTGTCGTCACCGTCAGAACACTGATAGCGCTCACCGCTGCCCAGCGGAATCGTTTCATAGCATGACCCCGTTTTCGCTCGATCACAGCGAACCTAACACTGTTCGCAGCCCACAAATCCCGACGCATCGAGCCCTGGTTGTCGACCACCGCAAGATCCCGTTGAGTGACCAGTAGGACGGGAGGTGGGGCTACCACACTTGTTCGGGTGTTCGAGGGGATCGAAAGTGGTGCTGGTGTCGGCGACAATGCTTCGAGTGCGCGTGTGGACCCGTCCACGCTTGCGCCTCCTCGTTGTGACCGCTCTACTCATTGGCGTCATCGGCGGTGTTGTCATCGGTCTGGCCGCTGGTGCTCGGAGGACGGCTACTGCGCCCGACAGGTACACGTCGCAGGCCGGCGGCGATCCTGATCTCCTCATCACGCAGCAGGGTGGCGTGCCGCTGACAGAGAAAATCGCCGGCATTCCAGGGGTGGCCGAGGCCCGATCGACCGCCTTCGTGACCTCATTCCTGGTTGCACCGGACGACGGGACGCCGGTGCTTGTGCCCAATCCCTTCGCCGGCGACGATCGCTGGCTCGGCGCGCGCGTCGGCGCTGGCCGCTTCACCGACCCGGCGGCACCCGACGAATTCACGGTCAACCGCACATTTGCCAACTATCTCGCCGATCACTTCGGTACGAAGGTCGGTGACCAATTCCAAGTGACATCCTTCGATCAG
>JAENVT010000333.1 GCA_016650435.1 Ilumatobacteraceae bacterium | reverse complement strand
GGATCCATCTCGATGAAGTACGTCGCCGGCGTCAGCTCGGGGAACATGTAGTAGAAGAACGCGTCGCTGTACCACGTTCGGCGCAGGTCGCTGGGGCCGACCAACAACCGCTCGCCAGGCTTCGACATCTTGTCGAGATCGGCGATCACATCTCGACTCGCAAGGTACGGGCCAAAGTCACCGAGGTAGAAGCGACGTCCGTTGCGCGTTACGGGGAACGGTGTTTGCACATCTCCGGCGCTGACCCGCGTGTGCAACAGGTAGTAGCGGAAGGTGAACAGCGGGGCAACGACGAAGGTGAGCGCAACGGCCGCGGCGATACCGGCCGTGACACGCTGCCGTTGTGTGGAACGCGGCCGGCGCTCCCGCACGTACTCCACGACCGCGAGGATCAACAGCGGGAACGAGATGCACGTGACCCACGACAGGTGTGTCGAGTCAGGTCGTTGCAACGCTTGCGGCGCGACACCCACGCTGAACAACGCGCCGCACAGCAACGTCGCGGCGCGCGCGCTGTGTGACTGCCGCCAGAGGCGCACCGCGATCCACACCAGAAACAATGGAACGATGAGCATTGCGAAGAACCACAGGAACAGCGACTTCGGGGCCGACAGGGCCGGCAGCTTCCACCATGGCGGAATGAGCTCGGCGATGGCCTGCAGCGAGCCGTCGAGATGCGACCACGACGGCGGCCGAGGAAGTTCGCGGCCGGCGCGCAGCTTGAACACCGGGTCGATCACCATGCCGCGAAACGCCGTGCTCGGCCCGACCAGAGCGACGTGTACCCACATCGGCACCAGACCCACGAATGCCGCAATCACAACAGTGCGCCGGTGCGGATTTCGCCACAGGTACCAGCTGTAGACGATGATCAACGCCAGGGCCAAATCGGGTCGATACGTCAGCGCCAGCCCGGCCAAGACGCCTGCAGCGATCAACGACCGGCGCGGGTTGGCGACCGTGCGGGCGCGGAGAGCGAAGACGATGCTCCACAGGCACAGCGCGAGCCCGCCGTTCCACGCCATGGCAGTCAGGCCGATTGGCGTCAGCACGTAGAACACCGCCAGTCCGGCAACAGCTGCCGCGGCAATCCGACCCCATGGGCGGGCCAGCGTGAAGAGGGCGCAGATGATGCCGAGGTGTTGGATGAGGCCGAAGGTGCGCTCGGACTCGAGCGAGACCCCGACGACCTTGTACCAACCGGCGAGCACCTGCAACGCGCCCGGGCCGTAGAGATGGAGGAAGTCGCGGTTGGGCAGATCGCCTTTCAACATCCGCTCCGGGAACACCATCATGAACGCTTCTTCCATCGTTCCGCCGGTCGTGTGGTACAGACCACGCAGCGGCAAAGCGATCAGCGCGCACACCGACCCGATCGCGGTCCAGGTTGCCAACGCACCGCGGTTCCACGCACCACTCAACCGCGGTCTCAGTCCACCCGAGCCGCCCAGAACGAATGGTGCGCCCGCGGAGGGCACGTCACCGTCACCCTCGGAGGCACCCGACTCCCGTGCCAGCCAACGGCGAGCCAGGGCGACGACGGGGACCAGGCCGACCGCGCCGAGCACGCACAACGCCGGCTCGGCCGGGGCGCGGAACCGCACGCTGCCGTACGTGTACGCGGAGGTGATCGTGACACTGAGGAACTGCACGCCGATCGGCAGCAGAGGTATCCGACGACGACGCATCGACACAGCGCCGACGATCGACAGCCCCGCCAGGCCGTAGTACATCATCAGACCCATCGTGCTGGCGTCTCGGTTGCGGCCCTCAATGCCGCCCAAGTTCACGTTCTGCAGCGGACGGAACAGCTCCCATTGGCGAAGCACGCGCAGGGTGACCACCCGTGGCAATTCACCGACGTGATCGCGGGCGTAGTCGAAGCCCAGCGACCGCCAATACAGCGCGACCTGTGATTCGTCGCCGGGCGGTTCACCCGTGGCCTGACGAACCGTTTCCTGGCACTGGAAGTCCCAGTAACCGACGAACGGCCCGTTGTACACCGACGCGCAATTGGCGTACACCATCACTTCGTTGCCGTTCGTCGACAGCGGTACAAAGTTCTCGAACGTCGTTGCGTTGCGGATCATCCACGGTGCCAACACCGCACCGCAGGCAACGACGGTCACCACCAGATGCCGCACCCGCACGGCCCGCGACAGCGCCCGACTCAGCATGATCCAAGGTACGGCGAGCAGGGGAAGCAGCAGGATGCCCTCACCGCGCGCGAGCGCGGCCAAGGCGATCGTGGCACCGAAGAGTGCAGCGGTCGCCAAGCTCGGTCGATCCCGCCAGCGGTAGGCGAGGATCATCGTCACCGTCACCAGCAGTGCCATCAAGCCTTCTGGGTACAGCAGGCCGTCGATCTGCCACAGGTTCGGATACACCGCGGCGAATGCTGCTGCCCCCAAGCCAACGACGTTGCCGCCAAGTCGTTTGCCCAACACGCCAGCGGCCAGCACGACCGCCGTGCCAATGAGGATCGACATCATCTTGTGGTCGAAGTAGCTCGTGCCTCCAAAACGGGAGGTGATCGACAACACGACCGGATAGAGGGGACCATGAAATGCGCTGGGGCGGTAGGTCTCGAAGTCCCTCCATCGAAGTGGCTCGAGGAAGCCGCGACCGCGGGCGAGCACGTTTGCGGTGGTGTGGTAGAAGAGCGGATCGCCGTTGTCAGTGCGTTCGGGTAGCACCGTCAGCAGCGCGACGAGGCGAACGAAAAACCCCATCGCGACAACTGCAGGTAGCGCAAGGCGGCTGCTGACCAGCGCTCGCCACTCGCCGTGCCGCACGAGATCGATGGCACCGACCGCGGCGACGATCACAACGCTGAAGGCGGAGGCGATGACCAGCGACCAGATGAACGGGGCGACGACATTGCCGTGTAGGAACACTCCGCCCTCGAATTCGAACACCCGCTCGTGGTACTGACGGGCGACCAACGTGAAGGCCGGTTCACCCGCCAACAGCAGACCCGGCGCGGTGATTGCGACTACCTTCGCCAGTCGCGGCGCACCCCGTCGAACCAGCGTGGGCGGGACTACGCAGGTAGCGCACAACAGGCCTGCGGCGAAGGTCAAGGCGACGAGTGCGTACACATGAACGTCGGTGGCTGATTCGATCAACGGCGACTTCGGCAAGCCGAGGGCGAAGACCGCAAGGATGAACGAAACACCCGCAACCACGATCCCACCGAGCCGCATGCGACGGCGCGCCGAAGCTTCCCCGAGAGAGGCATCGACCAGCGCTACGGCCAGACCGACACCGACGAGGTCGAGGTGGTTCGGCAACCAGCTGAGCGGCCCGAACAAACCGGTGTGGCCGCTCGCCGTGCACACCGCTCGATAGGCGAGTGCGATGAGGCCGAGAGCGACTGGGACCATCCATTGCTGTTCTCGCACAGTGCGACGGCTCAACTCGACCAGTGCCGGCATCACCACAACGGTGAGAGCGAGGGTCAGCAAAAGCGGGCCTGCACCAAGCCCTGGCAGGGGAGAGCCAGTCCCTCGAAAGAACACCAGCGTCGTCAGCAGTCGCCGCGGCGAGGCCTGCAGGTGCAACGCCGCCTTGGCGAATGCGACCGTAAGCGCCCAGGCGATGTACGTCGCAGGAATCCACCTCAGTCCGAACCCACCCGTGGTGCGTCCCTCGAGACTTCGTCGGGCGGACACGAAAGCCACCATGGCAATCAGCAGCGGCACGCCCAGGTCGAATCGGGCGAACAGCGCACCCTGCGAACCGGCGGCCAACCTGTTGCCGGCAATGGCCGCTCGTTGAATGAGCAGTGCGGCGGAGGCAAGCGCAGCGATCACAGCGGCGCGCAACGGCCATCGCGTCGCTGACCAGTCTCCCACGGGTGCCGACCATAGTCGCCTGCTACCCTCACGCCCTGGTGAGTCCTGCACGACGTTGGGTCCAAGCGCTACGCGGCTCACCGGCCAAGCTGGTGTCGGTATTGGCCGTCGTTGCCGCCCTGGTGTGGTGGCAGTGGCCAACGATCGCCGGGCACGACAAGCGCACCGACGTGGTTCTGTTGACCGACGGATTTCTCACATCGACCGAGCTCCCGGTAGTCAATCGCATCCACGAGGATGGGCGCAGCCTGCGTTGGGACGAGGCCGCTACCTCATGGTGCAACGCGGCCGGTGCGGTACGCGATGCCCTCGACGAATTCGATCCCGCAGCAATCGTTCTGTCGTTCTCCGACGCCACGGGATGCGATGCAACGGCTCTGACCAACGCAGTACATGCCGCGAACGGCCACAGCGTCTTGATCGTTGCCCAACCCGGGCGCAGTGGCATCGAGAGCACAACGGAACGCGCCGGGGCGACATTGATCGATCCGACGCGTTATATCGGTGACCAGCTCGCGGCAACATCGCTGCCGTGCCAGTGGTGGGAGACGTGCATCGATGGCAGTGTGGCGGTTCGCACTGCCGATGGTGCCTTGACGGCAGAGGGCAGCGACCGTGTCGCCCGGTTGATCGTCGCCGAGCTGCCGTGACGCCAGCTCCGGTGATCCGGTTCACCGACACAGTCCGGAGGTACCCCGTTCTGACGGTCATCCCGTGCGCGCTCATCCTCTGCGTCACCCTGATTGCCGTTGCCGGTACGACGTGGTACCTCACCGGCGACTTCTCGCACACCGAGTTCCTGGTGCGGGCCATTCCACGCCATCCGCCATTGATCGGCGTTGCTGCTCGCGTGCAGGATCTCGGCTCGACTCCCGGGCCGAGCATGGCCTACCTGCTGTACCCGTTGTACAAGTCGTTCGGGTCCACCGCGTTCGCTCTGGTGACAGCGGTTGATGTGCTGCACATGGCTGCGATTGCCGGCGCCGTGATCGTCGCCAAGCGCGTCGGTGGCTCGTCGATCGCCGTACTGACGGCACTGAGCCTGACTGCTACGACGCTTGCTCTTGCTCCGCGATTCTTTCTCGAACCGTGGAACGTGTGGGTGCCGGTCTTCGCCTTTGCCCTCTTCCTCATGCTGATCTGGGGTCTCGTCTGCGAGCACGTAGCGCTGCTTCCGCTCGCGGTCGCTGTCGGCAGCCATTGCGTGCAAACGCACATCAGCTACACCGTGCTTGTCGGTGGATTGTTAGGCAGCGCGGTCGTCTGGCTGGGTTGGACGTGGTGGCGTACCGATCGTCTGACCGACCGCCACCCACTGCGCTGGCTGCTGATCGCGACCTCAACGATGATCATCGCCTGGCTCCCGCCGGTGATCGAACAGTTGCATCCTGGCACCGGCAACCTGCGCAAGCTCTATCACCAGTTCAGCGATCCCGGCGCCCCATTCGTCGGAGCGCGGGCCGCTCTCAAGGCGATGATCGGCCGTTTCAATCTGTTCGGGCCGTGGATCATCGACGCCCAGAAAGATCCGCGCAGCACGCCCAACTACATCGGCTTCGTCTTGTTCGTTGCGCTGGTCGGCGTGTCGGCGCGTTGGGCATGGAAACGACGCGACCGTGTCGAGATCTCGCTGTATGCAGTTCTCAGCGCAGCCACCGTTTTGGGGTTGTTCTCGACGATGCGGATCTTCGGCGTCTTCTTCGAGTACGTGATTCGCTGGATGTTGCCGTTGGTCGCGTTGTGGATCGCGACCGCGATCTGGTCGTGTTGGCTCACCTGGCGAGCGCGGCCGGCTGAGTCTCGCGTCGATCAAAGGAAGCTGGTCGCGGTGGCGGTTGCGGCAGTCTGTGCGTGCGTGGTGACTGGACTTGGTGTCGCTCGTGCCGCAACGGCGGAGGTGCCGTACTTACGCGACAGCAGGATGACAGGGGCGTTGGCGGCTCAACTGGAGACCTCCCTCGACCCGGCGATTCCCTATCAGATCAACGAGGTCGATCCGGTTGCCCTGGGATCCGTGGCATTTGGATTGGCGTTGGAGTTGGAGAAGAAGAATCACATCCACGCGGGCGTCGGCCCATGGGGCGTCGCCGGGGTGACCCCGTTCCGTGTCGTCGATGACAGCGAAGCCGAAGCGACGTTGTGGTACGTGGCCAGCGAACCGGAGATCGCCGCGTTCTCGGAGATCCCCGGCGCGATCGTCAGGGCGTCGTTCGACGTACGAAGCCCAAAGGAAGCGCAGCTCTCCGATCAGCTGCAGACACGACTGCTGCAGGTGCTGTGCTCTGCCGGTCGTCCTGACTTGCGAAATCTGCTGTTCACTCGCTGGGGCCACACGCTGCTGACATTCATGACGGATCTTCCCCCAGAGGCCGCCCCGTTGTTGCAGCAGTACAGCGACCTGCGTCTACCGGCAGCGGTGATCGAACTCCCGGTAGGCATTGACGGCTACCTGGTGACTGCACAGCCTCCAGGCGCGTGTTAGGTCCTACGGCAGTGCCGCGCAGATCCCGGCTGGATTGATGTAACGCGGGTCGCCGACCCACTCCCCGGTTGCCCACAACTCGGGCGGCACGGGAACAAAGCCGATGAAACGCTCCTGCAACTGGTTCATCAACCAGATCGCGTACATCGCCGCGCCGGAAGGGCAGATGTGCACACCGTCGGGTTTGCGTTCAGGCACCTTGTCGCCGTTGACGTCTTGAGTGAACACGGGTCCCCACACTTCGTCGGTGTTGAGAACGAAGACCTGCCCGGGATGCTTGTCGGCGATCTCCTGCATGATGCCAGTGAGCGCTCCCAAATTGGCAGGATCCTGGTGGTCGGCGCGCAACGGCGGAATTGTGATCAGCGCCAGACGGGCGCCGTGGCCGAGTACGAAGTCGGTGAACTGCTCGTAGGCGGCGCGTTGCGCCTCGGCGG
>JAENVT010000332.1 GCA_016650435.1 Ilumatobacteraceae bacterium | reverse complement strand
GCTGGAGCCGTCGGCTGAGCAACGCTCGGGAAAGCCCGGGGTTACCGCTGATGAACTCGTTGAACCGCGACGTGCCCGTTAACAGA
Organism: Ilumatobacteraceae bacterium; assembly: GCA_016650435.1. The sequence goes on along the minus strand of JAENVT010000332.1, from coordinate 33,343 downwards.
TCGCGAATGATGTGAATCGTCCATCGGTCACCGAGGAGTTCGGCCGACCGTGAAATCGGACAGTACTGGCCGTACATTTTCACCGTGTGACTCTGCCACAGTTCAGTATTGGAACTGGACGGTGATCGATTCAGGGTCTTGGCTGAGCAGTAACACACGGAAGACCAACTCCACTAGATCGAACCGAGGCCTGATGCGCATCACCAAGAACGACATCCCGACCAAGATCGACGTGCCCGGCGCGTTGGCACGTCAAGCGATCAATTTCGGCGACGCGTCGGACTATGGATCTTTGGCCGCTGAGTACTTCTCACTCGGCGCGGGCACCGACATCGCTCCACTGCTCAAAGGTCTCGACGACGACGCCTGTCACGCGCCTCACTGGGGATTCATGATGTCGGGCGAGGTTGTGCTCACCTACACCGACGGTCAGGAAGAGACCTGCGTGGGCGACGACCTCTTCTACTGGCCGCCGGGACACAGTGTGCGGGTGGTGAAAGATGCCGAGGTGATCCTGTTCAGCCCGCAAGTCGAACATGCCGAAGTCTTGAACCACATGATCGCGACGATGGCCGGCTGATCAGAACCGAATCCACGAGCGCGAACAACCGAGGCGGTCCGATAGAAGGCACTGCTAGCCATCGTCGGTCGGGCAACGGTTCACATCGGGCGTGCCTGTGATGCGCGGACACAGTTTTGGATTGAACGGTGCAAATTCACCTTTGCGGTTGTCCCAACCCGGCACGACCCATGCGTGCAACATCCAGAAGTCACCACCGGCGATGTAGGTGCCGCTGCAGGCATCGGGCCCTGGCGCTTGCTCGCGGACCACCCATCCACCCACGACGCACAGTCCACGATGCTGGTGCCAGTGATCGTTGTCGCCGGCGAACCCATCGGGGCGAGTCGGCGACTGCAACGCGTACGAGTACCCGACGAGCACCGCAGGACTGCGTCGTTCGTCGAACAGCAGCATCGACGGCGTCGCCGGATCGAACGGTTTGGCGATCTGCGACCACAGCACCCAGTGGGTTCCGATGCCTCCGGACGGCGCAGTCGCACGCACGTAGCCGAGCGCGGCCGCCTTCCCTTCGGTGTCGTGGGACGAAATGGACTCTTGCGCAAGACCCCACTGCAAGGCGAAGATCGGGGTATCGACCGCGCTCAACGGGACTTCGGCGACGACGTCGGTGTGCGCGTGATCCGAATCGGAAGTGGGTATGCCGGCGCCAGTGCTGCCGAGCGAAACGATGGCGTCTGCTTCTCCCGGCGCCAAGTTGGTCAGCTGGGCACGTGAGGTCGGGAAGAACGTGCCCGTGGCGACAGTGGTGGTATCGACGACGGCTGATGATGATGTGGATCCATCAGGGCTGAACCCCACGGACAAAGCCACGAGTCCGCCCACGAGTGCAGCGAACGCCACCCATCTTCGCATGGCCGTTGTTACCAAGCGATCGTGCCCCTGTCAAGCACTCGCATCGACCGATGGACCAGCGGAATCGCCAGCCCATAGGGTGTCCGCAACCGTGACCCTGGTTCTGGAAGACCCCCAACAGAACGCCGGCGGGGATGTTGATTCCCCACCGACCTGCGCCGATCGGTTTCCGACGCGCCCGGTCATCGTCGCCATCCTCGTCTCGATTGGACTGCGTGCTCGCTTCATCACCACACCGCTGAGCTCCGACGAGGGCGGGTATCTCGCCGTCGCCCGCGCCTGGGCTTCGGGGAAGAGTCTGTACACCGAGGCATGGGTCGACCGACCGCAGGGTCTACTCGTGTTGTTCCGGATTTGGGACGACCTCACCGGCGGCTCCGCCGAAGCGATACGCGTGATGGCCATCGTCTTCGGTTGCGTCGCCGTGGTCGCGGTCGCCTACGCGGTGTTTGCAATCGCAGGTCCACGGGCAGGGGCCATCGCCGCTTTTCTCGTCGCAGTTGCGTCGGCCAACGCACGCATCGAGGGTTTCATCGCCAACGGAGAGTTGCTGGCAGGCGCGGTCGCCGCTGCAGGACTCGCCGCAGCATGTGGGTACATGTTTCGCGGGCACGGTCCGCGGTGGTTGTTCGTCAGCGGGGTACTCGCCGGCTGCGCAATGTCGCTGAAGCAGTCAGGTTTCGATGGATTCGTCGCGGTGATGATCTGTCTGCTCGTTGGCGGCCTGACGAGAGAACGACGCTGGCGCGACGTGCTGCGCGAATGCGCCGTTTGCGTCGCCGGCTGGGCATCGGTGATGGCGGCGTTGTTGCTCCACGGAATCATTCTGGGCTTCAGCGCGTGGTGGTATGCGTTGGCGGGCTATCGAATCGGTGGGCTCAACGCCGCGGATGCGGACTGGCATCGGTTCGGGATCACCTCACGGCTGGCCGCGCCGACGATCTTGCCGCTGGCAGCAGCAGCAGTCATCGGTGTCATCGTCTGGCTTCCCTTCCACCAGCGCATCACCCGCAAGACGGTGCTCATACCCGCGTGGATGTGCTTTGCCGTCGCCAGCTTGCTGACCGGTGGGTTGTTCCATCGTCACTACTGGGTCACCCTGACCTTCCCGTTCGCAGCGGCAGCCGCAGTCGCGATCGGCAAGATCAAGAGCCACGTTGCGATCCCGATCGCGGTCGCAACGCTCATCGTCATCCCCTCGTTGATCAGCACCGAGCGCGTGATCGTTCTGGATCGCGCTGCGGTCGCCATCAAGGCGGACGATGATCCGCGGCTCGTGGTCGATGAACGAGTTGCTCGGTGGTACACCGACAACCGGACCCCAGGATCGACCCTGTATGCGTTGTGCGCCAGCGCGGCGATGTACGCCGCCGCCGATGCAATCCCGCCGTATCCCTACCTGTGGTTGGACGGGGTGCAGCACGGCAGACGGGCGCAAGATCAACTCGTCCAGCTCTTCGCCGGAGACAACCCGCCGACCTTCGTGGCTCGCTACCAAGCGGTGCGGGTGTGTAACCCGTCTGGCGAGGTGGGAACGTTGTTGAACGACCGATACAGGCAGGTCGAAGATGTCGACGGCGCCATCATCTACGAGCTCCGCGATCCCGTGCCAAACAGCTGAACGTCGAGTAGATCGCCGTTCCCAACTCTGGCGTAATATGCGGATCGCATCTCGAGAAACGACCGGAGGCACGCATGGCACTGACCACTCAGACGATGACCGACGAGCAGCGCAAGTCGGTGGCGATCGAGTATCTGAAGGCATTCGACAATGGCGGCGTCACGTCGACCGGCGGCAGCATTCTCGATCTGTTCGCCGACGACGCGCAGGTGTACTTCCCGAAATGGGGTCTGGCCAACGGCAAGGAGGACATCGGCAAACTGTTCGGCGATGTCGGCGCGACCTTGAAGGGCATCACCCACCACTTCTCGCATTTCAACTGGATCTTCTCCGGCAGCGACACCGTCGTTGCCGAGGGCACCAGCCACGGCGAGCACCAAGACGGCCCATGGCGAGCTGGTGACCCCGAGTCAGGTGCGGGCCGTTGGTGCGACGTGTTCGAGATCCGCGACTGGAAGATCCAGCGGGTGTTCATCTACCTCGACCCCGACTATGCCGGCAAGGACACTGCTCGCTACCCCTGGCTGAAGGGCTAGTCAGCGCACTCTGATCGCCGCGGTGCCGTCGGGGTGTCCGTGGCGCTCGGGATGCAGTATCGAGGCGAAGATCTCGACGCCGTCGACCACGCGAGGGCTCGGCCGAACGACAAACGCGTCGGCATCGACGGCCCACACCTCGGCGTCAGTGGGAAGTACGCCGCGGGCTACGACCTGTTGGGCCAACTCGGTCGCGCCCGCGAGACGAAAACCGCACGGCGCAACAATCACCACCTCGGCGCCACTCGCGCTGACTTGATCCCATGTCGCGCCCTGCGAGTTCTGGCCCGGCCGGCCCATCACCGATCTGCCACCGGCCGCGGCGATCATCTCAGGCACCCAGTGGCCGTCTGTGAATGCCGGGTCGGTCCACTCCAGTAGCAGCGTCGGACGGGGCGCGACACCGTCGAGCTTGGCCGCGACCGCGGCAAGGCGATCGCGACATTCGGCCATGATCGTCACCGCGTGATCGGTGGTGCCGGTGCGGTCGCCGATCAGCCGAACCGAATCGATCACCTCGGCGAGCGTCATCGGATCCAGCGTCAATATCTCCGCGCTGCATCCGAGATATTCGATGGCGTCGTCGACCTTGGTGACATCGACCGCGCACACGGCGCAGAGGTCTTGCGTGACAACGAGGGTCGGATCGATATCGGCGAACGCGCCGCGGTCGAGGCGGTAGAGATCCTCGCCTGCCGCCATCCGCTGCTTCACGACGGCGTCGATCTCGGCCGGGCTCAGCCCCGGGGGAAGCGCCGAGGTCGAAACGATCCGCTTGGACCGAGCCTCAGGAGGAAAATCGCACTCGAACGTCACGCCAACCACCTGATCACCCAGGCCAAGCTGGAACAGCATCTCGGTCGCCGAAGGCAGCAGGGAGAGAATTCGCATGCGACGGCGATGCTACGCGAAAGCTCTCATTCGCCTCCCGCCAATGTGCCAGAGGTCCCTATTGGCAGGGCCGGTGTTCGTCGTACCGTGCAGGCTTGGAGCAGAGGAGAACCGCGAGATGACAAGCTTGGTCGTGCCCGAAGCCCCTGTGATCTATCCGAGCCAATGGGAAAGCGACGTCGTCCTCAGCGACGGCGGAACTGCTCATATTCGCCCCATCCGACCCGACGATGTCGAGCAGCTCCGTGCCCTGCACGGCAGGCTGTCGCCCCAATCGATCTACTTCCGATTCTTCTCGCCGATACCAAAGATCCCGGAGCCGCAGCTTCATCATCTCGTCGAGGTCGACTACCGCGATCGGTTCGCTCTCGTCGCCGAACTCGACGGAGTCGTCGTTGCCGTGGTGCGGTACGACCGCGGACAGAACGACGCGGCGGCCGAGGTGGCATTCGTCGTCGAAGACGACCAACAACGTCGCGGGCTGGCAACCATCATGCTCGAGCATCTCGCCGCAGTCGCAAGGAGCAATGGAATCGAGCGGTTCACCGCCGAAACTCTGCCAGAGAATCGAGCGATGATGGACGTGTTTCGACACGCAGGCTTTGCGGTCACGAGCCTGTTCGACAGCGGGGTGATCAGCGTCAGTTTCCCGCTGGCACCGTCCGACGAGCTCGACGAGCACATCGAAGATCGCGATCGGGTAGCCGTTGTGGCATCGATCAGGCGAATCCTCAACCCATCATCGATCGCCGTGGTCGGCGCCAGCCGCAAGCCTGGCACGATCGGCTACGAGCTCGTGCACAACCTCATCCGCGGCGGCTTCACCGGCGCAGTGCTTCCGGTGAACCCAAGTGCAGGATCTGTCGCCGGTATTCACGCGTACGCAAGCGTCGGCGAAGCACCAGGGCCACCAGACCTTGCAATCATCGCAGTGCCCGCCGACCGGGTTGCCGCTGTGGTCGCCGAATGCGGCGCGGCACATGTCGGCGGCATCGTCATCATCAGCGCCGGGTTTGCCGAGCTCGGCACGACCGGTCGCGCCGTTGAGGCCTCGCTCGTCGAATCTGCGCGGCGTTTCGGCATGCGAGTCGTCGGGCCCAACTGCATGGGACTCGCCAACACCAATCCGTCGATCCGAATGAACGCCACCTTCGCGCCAGTCGACCCGATTCCTGGCAACGTCGCGTTCATGACGCAGTCCGGTGCACTCGGCATCTCGCTGATCGACGAAAGCTCTCGCCGGGGAATTGGCATCTCCAGCTTCGTGTCGGTCGGCAACAAGGCCGACATCTCGGGTAACGACCTGCTGCGATATTGGGAAGCCGACGAGACGACCGCCGTGATCGCGCTCTACCTCGAATCGTTCGGCAATCCGCGCAAGTTCGTACGGATCGCCTCGCATGTTGCCCGCACCAAGCCAATCGTTGCGGTCAAGTCGGGCCGCAGCCCGGCCGGCGCACGCGGCGCGATGTCACACTCGGCCGCGCTCGCTACGTCCGACGATGTCGCCGAATTGGTGCTGTCGCGAGCCGGTGTCACCCGCGTCGACACGCTGGAGGAGCTGTTCGACACCACGCAGGCGTTCGCCAGTCAGCCGGCTCCCAATGGACGTCGTGTTGCGATCGTCGGCAATGCCGGCGGACCGGCGATCCTTGCTGCGGACGCGGCGACAGCCCACGGCCTGCTCGTACCGGAGTTGAGCGACGAGACGCAGGCTCGCCTGGTCAGTTTCCTGCCGCCGTCGGCAGCCACTCGTAACCCCGTCGACATCGTCGCCTCCGGATCACCAACAGCCTTTGAACATGCCCTTCGTGTCGTTCTCGAAGATCCAGACATCGATGCGGTGCTGGCGATCTACGTGCCACCTCTGCCCGATCGTGACCGCGCGATGCTCGACGCAATAGCCACAGCGGCCGCCAGCCATCCCGACAAGACGATGCTGGCCACCGTTCTTGCCGGCAACGAGACCGTGCAGCTCGATGGAGTCAAGGTGCCGACATACCGGTTCCCCGAATCGGCAGTGCAGGCCCTCGCCCACATGGCCAGCCGATCCGAATGGCTGCGATCCGACAGCGCACCGGTTGCAGAGCAACTGGTCGACGCGCCGCAAGCCCGCAAGGTGGCCGCCGAATTTCTGCGCGGCACGCCAGAAGGTGGCTGGCTCAACACAGCGTCGGCCGTTGCGCTGGCCACCGCGGCCGGGCTGCCGCTCGTCGAGACGGCCATCGTCGCGACTCTGGACGAGGCAGTCGCCGCGGCCAGGCGACTCGGCTTCCCGGTGGCGCTGAAAGGCTCCGGTGCATCCATCCTGCACAAGACCGACCTCGGCGCCGTTGCTCTGTCACTGGTCGACGAGCAAGCGGTGATCGATGCCGGCTCGGCGATGCGCGACAAATTGGGCGACGACCTCGACGGCTTTGTTGTGCAACGCATGGCCCCATCCGGTGTCGAGCTGCTAGCGGGCGTCGCAACCGATCCCGCCTTCGGTCCGCTGGTGATCTTCGGCGCTGGCGGGACCGCTGCAGAACTTCTCAAGGACCGCGTCGTCCGCCCGGCGCCGCTGGCGGCACACGATCCAGCAGAAATGGTGCGCGGCCTGCGAATCTCGCCGCTCCTCGATGGCTACCGTGGCGCGGCGTCCATCGATCACGCCCCGCTCGAAACGCTGCTCGTGCGCCTCGGGCAGCTGTCGGATCTGGTGCCCGAGATCGTCGAGATCGACCTGAACCCGATCATCGCCACACCCCACGGGCTCCACGTCGTCGACCTGCGGATTCGGGCAGTCCCCAACGTGTCACACCCCGAGTTGTCCGTACGGCGGCTGCGCTGATCCTGCAATCAGATCGTCCGTGACCGGATTCGGCGTCGACCCTGCAAGTATTTTGCCATGAGCGAATCGACTGCAACCGACCTGCAGCGCCACGCTGCCAGAGCCCTGGCGTGCCTCGACCTGACGAGCCTCAATCTCGACGACACACCCGAACGAATCGACGCGCTGTGCGATAGGGCCCTCTTGCCTGCACCTGGCATCACCATCCATCCGGCCGCAGTCTGCATCTATCCACGATTCGTCGCCCAGGCTCGTGCCCGCGTTGGCGCAAGCGGCATCGCCGTCGCCGCCGTTGCCAACTTTCCATTGGGAACCGCCTCCGTCGACGATGTGGTCCGCGAGGCACGGCAGGCCATCGCCGACGGGGCACACGAGGTCGATGTTGTCTTTCCGTTCAGGGCATACCTCGACGGAGATCACCTCGCCGCGGGCGAACTCGTGCGATTGGTCGCCGATGTCTGCCACACCGACACTCAGCCGGCAACGTTGAAGGTCATCCTCGAGACCGGTGCGTTGCGCGATCCCGACACGATCAAAGCGGCGGCCGCGGTTGCGGTTGCCAATGGCGCCGACTTCCTGAAAACCTCGACAGGCAAGTTGGAACCCGCGGCAACGCCCGAGGCAGTCGCCGCGCTGCTGGAGGTCATCGCTGCTGCACAGCGCAGCGGTCAACAGATCGGGCTGAAGGTCGCTGGCGGCGTGAAGGCTGTGGCCGACGCGGCGATCTACCTCGACATGGCCGACAAGATCCTGCAGCCGCATGGCGCCGAACCGACCAACTTCCGCTTCGGCGCCAGCGGATTGCTCAACGACATCGTTCACGTGCTCGGCAGCTCGCACGACCTTCAGCTGTCGACGGAGTACTAGTGAGTTCGAAACCGACGACCTTTCTTCCACAAGAGATCATTCGGGCCAAGCGCGATGGACAGGTGTTGACCGATGCCCAGATCGAGCAGTTCGTCACTGGCCTGACCGACGGACGCGTCGGCGATGGTCAGGCGGCCGCGTTTGCGATGGCGGTGTTCTTTCGCGGGATGAACATCGACGAGCGCGTCGCGCTGACACGGGCCATGTCGCAATCCGGCACCACCATGCACTGGGACCGCTCCGAGCTGCATGGTCCCGTCGTCGACAAGCATTCCACCGGCGGTGTCGGCGACAAGGTCAGTCTGATGCTTGCTCCGCTGGTTGCCTCGTGCGGCGCCTGCGTGCCGATGATCTCGGGTCGGGGCCTCGGCCACAGCGGCGGCACGTTCGACAAGCTCGAGAGCATTCCCGGCTACCAGGCCAGACCAGACAACGACCTGTTCCACAAGGTCGTCCGCGAGGTCGGTTGCGCGATCATCGGCCAGACGTCAGACCTCGCCCCCGCCGACGGCCGGCTGTACGCGATTCGCGATGTCACCGCCACTGTCGAGTCGATCCCGTTGATCACCGCATCGATCCTCTCGAAGAAACTCGCGGCCGGGCTCGACGCCTTGGTCATGGATGTCACGTTTGGAAATGGCGCATTCATGAGCGACCTCGGCCAAGCCGAGGAGCTAGCGCACAGCATCGTTTCAGTTGCACGTGGCGCCGGACTGGTGACGACCGCATTGCTGACCGATATGAACCAGGTCCTGGGCACAACGGCCGGCAACGCGCTCGAAGTGCGCGAGACAATTGATTGGTTGACGTGCACCAGCGATGAGCCGCGGCTCACCGAGGTCGTTCTGGCGCTCGGCGCCGAAATGCTGGTGCTCGGTGGACTCGCTGCCGATGCCGAATCGGCTACCAAGCGTTTGATCTCGGCGCGCGCTGACGGAACAGCCGCCGAGCGATTTCAGGCAATGGTGACAGCGCTCGGGGGGCCAGCCGATCTCGTCGAGAACCCGACCAACCATCTCCGAACCGCACCAGTGACCCGGCGCGTCGACCCGGGCCACGATGGCTATGTCCAGTCGATGAATACCCGATCCGTCGGGTTGGCCGTGGTAGCCCTCGGCGGCGGACGCACCAGTGTGGAAGACACGATCGACCATGCTGTCGGGCTCAGCGACGTCGCCGGTCTGGGCCAGTACGTCGACGGAGAACGACCTCTCGCCACCGTTCATGCCCGCACGGAATCCGAGGCGGCAATGGCGGCCGACGCTGTTCGCGCCGCGTGTGTCATCGGCGAAGCAGCGCCAGCCATTGGTCCCGTCGTCGCCGGGCGGATCACTCCCGCATAGAGTCCAAAGCCCCTACCGTCGACGAGTCGGGCGCGCGACGCTGAGAGATCGATGGACCGACATGTCTTTCACGACCGCCGATCGGCCGGCGCGCTTCTGGGCGTGGAAGTCGCAAAGGCAAAGATCGGCAGTCCGGTCGTGCTCGGTTTGCCGCGCGGCGGCGTACCGGTTGCAGCACAGGTTGCCGAGGCCATCGACGCGCCGCTCGACGTCATCGTCGTTCGCAAACTCGGCGTGCCCCGTCAGCCGGAACTGGCAATGGGAGCGATCGGGGAGAACGGTGTCGCGATCGTCAATCACGATGTCGTCCGAGCGAGCCGCACGAGCGAGCACGAGCTAGCCGAAGTCGAGGCTCGCGAGCGCGCTGAACTGGACCGCCGCCTCGGTTCCTTGCGATCGGTCCGCCCACACCAGTCTCTGGTCGATCGCCCGGCGGTCATCGTCGACGACGGCATCGCCACCGGCGCCACGATCCGAGCCGCCATTCAGGTGGCGCGCGCCTATGGCGCAAACGACATCACCGTGGCCACACCCGTTGCTCCCCTTGGCGTCGTCGAGATGCTGAGTTCGGAGGCCGACAGGGTCGTCTGCCTCGCCCAACCGGATCCGTTCGGATCTGTCGGGCGTTGGTACCGCGACTTCGAGGCCGTCACAGACGCCGAGGTTTTGCAGGCGATGACAGCAGCAGCGGGCCGCTGGACCGACAGCGGCTCCTCGTGACCGCCGTACTCGAAGAGCTTCTGTCATCGGTGCTCGACAACACGGTCGACGCTGTGCTGATGACAGACGACGACGGCGTGATCGTCTACGTCAACAGCTCGTTGATGCGGCTGTTCGGTTACACAGACGACGACGACGATTCGCCCATCGGTGCGCGCATCGGGGCGTTGCTGCCCGACGCCGACGAGATGGACGTCGAGGGTCGCCGAGTTGACGGGTCCATGTTCGCCGTCGACGTCCAGGTGCGTGTGCTCCCCGACGCTCCGTTCGTCGTGGCAACGGTTCGCGACATGTCGGCACAACGACAAACCGTTGTCGACAACGCCATCGACAGAATCGACCTGGCCAACGCCAGGGCGCGGATCGAGCAGCTCCAGGAGTCGCTCGACTTGGTGATCCAACGGCTCTTCGCGCTCGGTACCTCCATCATGGCCAGTGCGTCGAACGAGGACGAGCTGACCCACCGGATGGACACGGCCGTCCAGGCCCTCGACGACGTCATCAACGCAGTGCAGCGTGGTCGTCAGAGCCGGGGCGCCGAACTGGTCCCCACAAGGGACCTTGGTCCTTGGTAATTGGGGCGGAATGTGGTCCCATGGTACCGATGGACCAAGTTCCTCAAAAGGTCACTGTGTTCCTGTTAGACGACCATGAGCTGGTGCGCGAAGGAGTCCGGCAACTACTCGAGGCGGATGGCACGATCGAGGTCGTCGGCGAAGCGGCCACGTGCGCTGACGCCATTGCCAGGATTCGAGCGACTCGGCCCCAAGTCGCCGTCCTGGATGTGCAGTTGCCAGACGGGAGTGGCGTCGAGGTCTGCCGTGACGTACGCAGCCTCGATCCCGATCTGGTGTGCCTGATGCTGACCTCGTTCTCCGATGAGGAAGCGCTGTTCCAATCGGTGATGGCGGGTGCAGCCGGATATGTGTTGAAGCAGATCCGCGGCAACGATCTGGTGTCCGCCGTTCACCGCGTTGCTCGCGGCGAATCGCTGATCGATCCGGCCGTCACTGGTCAACTGCTCGAGAGATTGCGGAATCCCAAAAATGATCAAGACCCGCGGTTGGCGGCGCTCACCGAGCTCGAACGATCGATTCTCGACCTCGTTGCCGAAGGTCTCACCAATCGCCAGATAGCTGTGAGGGTCAATCGGGCGGAGAAGACCGTCAAGAACTACATGTCGTCGATCCTGATGAAGCTCGGAATGACCAGAAGGACCGAGGCCGCAGTCTTTGCGGTTCGGTCGAAGTCCGAGCGCTGACTACGCCCGCGACCGCGGCACGATCCAGCGGACCTCTGTCCCCCTGGGTTGCCCTTGTAGGAACAGCGCTTCCCCACCGAGCCGCGAGGCGCGTTCTTGGATGTTTCGAAGTCCAAGACCTCCGGTGTTGTCCGTGTTCGGCGGCGACATTCCGAGACCGTCGTCGTAGACGATGAGCGTCACCACATCGATACCGACATCGAGGGAAACTTCTGTGCGTGTGGCCTGTGCGTGTTTGGCCACGTTCGTCATCGCCTCCCGCAGAACCGCCAGCAGGTCAGCCCCCAAATCGCGGGAGATGTTGCTGAGGACGCCGCCGAGCTTCAACGTCGGGCGATGACCCAGCAGCCGAGATGCCTCATCGATGCTGGCCCGCAATGAGGCCTCCAAGCCACTGTCGAAGCCGGCGGGTCGGTGCAGCGTGAAGATAGCGCCGCGTATCTCCCGGATTGCTTCGTCGATCTCGTCGACGACCACCGCGACCCGTTCGGTGGTGTCGGGGCGATTCGTCGATGCCTGCAGGTGGAGGCCGGCCGCAAACAGCCGCTGGATCACACTGTCGTGCAACTCGCGGGCAATCCTGTCGCGGTCGTCGAGTACATCCAGACGAGTTTCGGCTTCGACGAGCAGGGCCGCGGTCTCGAGCCGCTCGGTGACATCCCGCACCGTCGCCACTGTTGCCGCAACAGCTCCACTGAGAGGGCTCAGGGCAATTTCGACAGGCACCTCGTGGCCCGATCGATGCAACGCAGTCAACAGCAGGCCGCTCTTCATCGGCCGCACGTTCTCACCGTCGGTAAAGCCCTCCGGACGTGTCTGGGGGTCGTCGATCATCCGATCGGGGACCAGCGACTCGATCGGTTTTCCGATCAGCTCCGCCGGAGTCCACCCGACAATTCCGGAGCAGTGCTCGTTGGCGTAGAGGATCAGCCCGGCGGTATCGACGACCAGGACCATCTCCGGAATGCTCTCGAACAACGCCCAAGGATTGGCGACCGCGTCGACCACGCCGATAGTTCTAGCTGGCAGGGGATCGCTATCTGGCACGACGCACTCAGTCTGCGCCGATCTGCATCTTCATCCACGGTGCAGTGTTGTGGAAGTTGGCGACGGCGCTGCCCGGCGCGCAGATCTCGTCGCACGCCGCGAGGATGTCGGCGGAGATGGCGACGTCCATCACCGGCAGGAGATGTTCGAGTTGTTCGACGCTCTTCGGACCGATCAGGGGTGCGACTACAGCTGGCTGGTGCATCACCCAGGCGATCGCCAATCGGGCCGGGTCGACTCCCGACTCGCGCGCCAACCGCACGAACCGATTGCCGGCTTCGACCGCCTTCTGACTGACCCGGGCTGCGTAGATACCGCCTCGCAGCGAGGCACGTGATCCCTCCGGGCGAATGTTGTCGTCCGCGTAACGGCCCGCCAGCACGCCCATCGCCAGCGGGGACCAAGGCAACAACCCAAGGCCGTACTTGAGTGCCATCGGTACCAGCTCGTTCTCGACTCGGCGATCGAGCAGGTTGTATGGAGGCTGCTCGGTCACAAAAGGCACCAGTCCCTTGAGCTCGGCCAGCAACACACCCTCCAGCACCTTCCACGCCGGCGCGGTCGAGCTGCCGATGTAGCAGACCTTTCCCTGACGTACCAGGTCGGTCAGAGCGCCCAACGTTTCGTCGGGTGGTACGTCAAAATCGGGGCGATGCAACTGATAGAGATCGATGCGATCCGTCTGCAGTCTGCGCAGAGACTGCTCGCAGGCGCGCATGATGTGGAGTCGCGAATTGCCGCGATCGTTTGGGCCGGGCCCTGTCGGATAGTGCACCTTGGTAGCGATCACCGCCTCGTCGCGCCGTCCAGACTCGGCGAGCACCCGACCGATCACTCGCTCGGCTTCGCCGGCTCCGTAGCTGTTGGATGTGTCGATCAGGTTGATGCCACCGTCGAGCGCGCGGATGATCATCCGGCTGGACTCGTCCTCGGGCGTCGGGTTCAAGATGTTGTCGGTACCTAGTGCGAGCGGCGCGACGAGTGCACCCGTGCGACCGAGCCGGCGGTGCTCCATGTCTACCTCGCCCCATATCCGGCGTCGACGCTGACCAACGCGCCGGTCATGTAGCTGGCGTCGTCGGATGCGAGGAAGCACACGACCCGAGCGATCTCGTCGGGATCGGCAAGCCTCCCCATCGGCACGGTTGCGGCAATGGCCTTTAACAGTTGATCGGTCATTGCCTCGGCACGTTCGGATTGCAACATCGGAGTGTTGACTTCTCCGGGGCACACGGCGTTGACACGGATCCCGTCCGTGGCGTGATCCATCGCGAGTGCTCTCGTCAGGTTGTGCACTGCGCCCTTCGACGCGCAGTACGCGGCGACTCCGGCGGAGCCGAGGTCTCCCCAGATCGAACCGAAGTTGACGATCGCTCCCCGACCGTTCACCTTCATTACTCGTAGGGACGCCCGGCACATGAAGAAGGTGCCGCTGACGTTGACTCCCATGATCTTGGCCCACTCCTCGTCGGTCGTGTCCTCGCCGCTTGCCCGCACGATCACACCGGCGGCGTTTACCAGAACGTCGAGACCGCCGTGACGCACCATCGCCGCAGCCACGGCGCCGTCGCAGAACGACGAGTCGGCCACATCACCGACAATCGCCATCCCGCCTACTTCAGTTGCGACGGCCTGAGCAAGATCCGCGTTGCGGTCGACGATGATCACATTTGCGCCGGCCGCCGCCAGCCGGCGCACCGTTGCGGCCCCCATGCCAGATGCCCCGCCCGTCACGATTGCGACACGATCGTTGAATTCCATAGACGGAATCTTGACTCATGGAGCAATCCTCCGCGCCGATATCTCATCCATGTGGCGGCGGATAGGTGGTTCATTACTGGCTCTGTCGTGTACGGCCGCGGTCGCGCTGATCGACTCCGGCCCGGCCGCGCTTGCCGTTCGCGGGCCGAACGTGATCATCAACGAACTGATGATCAACCCGCACAAGGTGTACGACTCACGTGGAGAATGGATCGAGTTGTACAACACCGGCGACGAGGCAACCAACCTTGCGGGATGGACACTCGGCGACGATAAGCACGACAAGCTGGTCTTTCCCTCGCTCGACATCGCTGCCGGGCAATATCTGGTGCTGGCGCGTGAAGGCGATTCGTTCGCCAACGGCGGCGTCTCGCCGCGGTTTGTGTACGGCAACACAATTGTTCTGTCGGAAACCAACGACCAGCTCATCTTGCGAGACGCAAGTTCGATCGAACGCGATCGTGTCGATTGGAGCAAGGGATTCACTGTGCCGGACGGCGCGTCGATGTCCGTGGCCGACCCCACGTCCGACAACAGCAAGGGATCGAAGTGGTGCACCTCCGTATCGGTGATGCGCCGCGGTGATCTTGGGAGTCCGGGTGCACCCAATCGCTGCAAGCCGTCGACCAAACATCTCGTCATCACCGAGATCATGCAGAACCCAGCGAAGACCGCCGATCTGCGTGGCGAGTACTTCGAGGTGTACAACCCCGACACTCAAGCCGTCGACATGTCCGGCTTCACGGTGAAGGACGACGACTACGACAGCTTCACCGTCACCACCGCTGTCATCGTCCCCGCGAAGGGCTACGCAGTGTTCGCCAGCAAGCCGACGACCAACGGCGGGCTGAAGCCCGACTACGCGTACGGCAGCGGCATGTCGCTGCAGAACGACACAGACGAACTCGTCATTGCGGACCGCGACCTGGTCCAGCTAGACCGCGTCCGCTGGGACAACGGCAAGACATTTCCCGATCCCGACGGGGCGTCGATGTCGCTGGGTGACCCGAGTCTCGACAACAGTGTGGGTGCCAACTGGTGCGCGTCGACGCTGCCATGGGCGGCGGGCGATCGCGGTACCCCTGGTACGGCGTCGTGGTGCCTCACACCCGGACAACAGCCGATCGTGATCACCGAGGTGATGTTCGATCCCGAGGCTCCGGCAACAGAACGCAACGGCGAGTGGTTCGAAGTGACCAACCTCGGCACGACGTCGGTCGACATGTCGGGATGGACGATTGTCGGCGGCGACCTCAAGACGCACACGATCACGTCATTGATCGTCGCTGCCGGTGCCCACTCCGTATTGGCTTCGAGCGGAGACCGCACCGCCAACGGCGGTGTGAAGGCCGACTACGTCTATGGCGCCGGAGTGCCGCTCTACAACTCGAGTGGTCGGGTCGTGCTCAAGTCGGGCGACGGCGCCATTGTCGACCGGGTCGAGTGGAACGCCCCTGCCGGTTTCCCGATTCCAACCGGTCGTTCGATCAGCTTGTCGATCCCATCTGCCGACAATGCGCTCGGCGCGAACTGGTGCGAGTCGACCATGCCCTTCGGTGCCGGAGACTTCGGTTCACCTGGAGCAGCCAACTCATGTGAGCTGCCATTGCCACCAGCCGCTGTCGTGATCAGCGAAGTGATGCGCAATCCCGCTGTGGTCGGCGACAGCCATGGCGAGTGGCTCGAACTGCACAACACGACAGCCGCGCCGGTCAATCTGGCCGGATGGACATTGACCGACGGAGCGTCCGATCGTCACACCATCAAGGGCTCGCTCGTCGTGCCGGCTGACGGCTACCTGGTGCTGGGCCGCGACACCAACCGGGACGCGAACGGTGGAGCGCCTGTTGCGTATTCGTACGGCGACGGGTTCGTGCTCAGCAACGACAACGACGGCATCATCCTGACGGATCAGTACGGACAGCGCGTCGATGAGGTTCGCTGGCAGGCAACGGACTCGCCGCGACCCAATGGCGCTTCGATCGCTCTGCTCGACGGGAAGTGGTGCGAGAGCGGACCGCAGTTCGGTCGCGGCGATCGCGGCACGCCAGGCGCGGCCAACGACTGCACGCAGCGTCCACACCTCGACGTGGTGATCAACGAAGTTCACATCGATCCTGCGGCACTCAGCGACACAGTCGCCGAGTGGTTCGAGTTGTACAACGCAGGCACAGAGACCGTCGACCTCAACCGTTGGGTGCTGCGCGACGATGACTACGACGCCTTCACGATCACGTCCAAGAAGCCGTTGCTACTCGCCCCGGGCGCGACGTTCGTGCTGGGGCGTGACAAGGCCGAACTGAACGGTGGCGCATCGGTCGACTACGTCTACGGCTCGGCATTCCCGCTGGTCGAGGGTGCCGACGAGATCAACCTCTACGACGCCTCGCTCGTGCCCGTCGATCGAGTCGCATGGACGCCCGCCAGCCAGTTGCCCTACGAGATTGGCGCGTCGGCTGCACTTCGCACGCCCACCGCCGACAACTCGGTGCCGTCCAACTGGTGCACCTCGGTGACGACATATGGATCGCTCGGTGAGCGCGGCACGCCGGGTTCAACGAACATTTGCGAGATCGTCGCGCCGACGATCACCACCGAGGCACCGACGACGACTGCGGCACCTGTCACAACCGCCGCCCCCGCAGCGACTGCTGCCCCGACCACGTCAACGAGCACCACGGAAGCCCCGACCACTACGTCGTCGACGACGACCACGGAGGCACCCACCACGACATCGACGACGACCACGACGCTGGCGCCGGCGACAACAACAACGACAACTCTGCCGGCGACCACGACCTCGACAACAACGACGACCACGTTGTCGCCGACCACAACCTCGACAACAACGACCACGACCACCGCGACAACGACCACGACCGTCCCGAAGACCACCACAACCTCGACAACGACAACGACGACAACGGTCCCGAAGACCACGACAACGCTGCCCCTGCCGCTGCCGCTGCCGACGTTGTCAGGTGCCACGGTCCTGTCGTTGGCCGGCTCGTCGTGCGGCAGCGGCGTGCAGATGTCGGGAAGTCATGTATCGATAACGGGGAACGTTCGCAGCAACGGCAACGTGATGTTCTCCGGCAGTTCCGTCGCGATCTCCGGAACGATCTCCTATGGCGGATTCAGCAACATCGGGCATGGCGTCGCGAGCGCCGGCGTGCTGTTCAGTGCGCTACCTGTTCAGTCGGGTCTGCCATGGACCATCAGCGACTTCGCACCTGGCGGCCGGTACTCGTTGCTCCCCGGCTACGTCGCTCACTCCGACAGCATCACCCTCAGCAATGGCAGCCTGTCGAAAGGAATCCACTACGTCGCCGGTGATGTAACCATCTCTGCATCGTCGCCGGTCCTGACCGGCGTCACCATCGTTGCCACCGGTCGGATCACGATCAGCGGGAGCACCACCATGACTCCTGCCCTCGTCGGCCTGCCAACGCTGCTCGCAGGCGGCGCGTCCTGCTGGCTCAGCGCAATCCAACTCTCCGGCAGCCATGTGACCTGGACCGGCACCATCGCCGCCCCCGGCGGTGGCATCCAAATCAGCAGCTCCGAAGTCAAGGGCGGCCGGTTGGTCGGCGGCACCGTCCAGCTCTCCGGATCGAACATCACCCTCAGCTGACGCAAGCCCATCGGAGTGTGTGCTGACATCAAGCCCACCCGGCCGGGGTGCACGGAAACACTCCGATAGACGACGAATGAGCCCAGGTCTCGGCCTGGGTGCTCAACTGTTGACATGAATCGCCGACCACTGATCGGGCTCAGCGGCAGACGCTGGCCGGTCGAGCGCGTCCCGCTTCTTCCGCAAGGGGCGCTGCATGACGAAGAGGTCGACCTGCACCTCAGCGAGTATCCAAAGGGGATATCAGCGGTTGGTGGGTTGCCGGTGCAACTCACCAGGGACGCCGAGCCGGCTGACATGATCAGCCGTCTCGATGGCCTCGTGATGACCGGAGGCGCCGACCCCGATCCGTCGCTGTACGGCGAGGATCCGCATCCCGAACTCGGCGAGATCGAACCCGGACGCGACGAATGGGAATTGGGGTTGATCCGCGCCGCACTCGACCGCCGGCTACCGATGTTGTGCGTCTGCCGCGGTGCCCAACTGCTGAACATCGCGCTGGGCGGCACGCTGGTGCAGCATCTCGACGAATCCGATACGCACGCCCTGTGGACGACATCGCGCACCGATCGATGTCACACAGTTCAGGTCAGCGCCGGAAGCAGGCTGTCGTCGTTGTACGGCGAAACCGTGGCGACAAACAGTCTTCATCACCAGGCAGTCGGCCGACCGGGCAACGGAGTGATCGTCACCGGCACGGCAGAGGACGGCGTGGTCGAGGGTTTCGAAGTCGAGAATCGACCCGAAGTCCTCGCCGTCCAGTGGCATCCCGAGATGCTCGCTGAGCAACCCGATCCGGCCTTCACCTGGTTGGTCGACGAGGCCCGCCGCTTCGCCACCAAACCTTGAACGAGTGTTTCGCGCGTGAGCCAGCACGCCTTTGGCGTGCCGTCTCACCCTGGGCTCTCAACTCGCCTTCATCAACGCCAGTTCGTCGGCGATCACCGTTCGCACTCGGTCGCGCAGGGATGAGACATCCTCGAGAGTCATTCCGGCGGTTTCGATCGGTTCGAGCACTCGCACCTCGGCGTCGGTGACGCCGAAACGCCAGTCCCCTTTCTGCAGCGCAGGGCGGGTGCCGTCGAGCACTAGGGGGATGATCGGTGTGCCAGTCTCGATAGCCAGTCGAAACGCTCCGTCTTTGAACTTCCGCAGCTCACCATCCTCGCTGCGCGTTCCCTCGGGAAAGATCATCACACTGACATGCTTCGACAAGCGGTCCTTGCACGCGTCCATGGCCGCCACGATCGAGTCGCGCTTGCCGCGAATCAATTTGATGTCGCCGGCCATGCGCATCAGCCAGCCGACCAATGGATACTTGAAGAAGTCTTCCTTCGACAGCCACTTCATCTCCCACGGCAGATGCGAGATCAGCAAGATGTCGACGAAGCTCTGGTGATTGGCGACGACGATGTACGGGCGACGCGGGTCGCGGATCTTCACACCCGACGTGCGAAACCGCCACAGCGGGTTCAGCCACTGGTGCACCACAGTCAGCTTGCGAAACAAGTACCCGGCGGCGTAGCGGCCCTTGTCGAACGGTGCAGTCACGAGACGGACGAGAGCGACAAGCGGAACCCAGACGATGATGACCACACCGAGCACCAACCATGCCCACACCGACAACACGGTTCGCACGATCGGATTGCCCAGCAGACGGTGGCGAATGGAACGTGCTGCCATGGTGACATCGTGGCATGGATCGAGTACAGACCGCACATAGCCTCGGGACGTGCGACGCGCCTGGCTCATCGGTTTGCTCGCACTGGCGGCATGCGGACGCACGCCGCTGTTGTTGCCACCGGCGGTGCAGGCAGTCGTCGACAATGGAGCAAAGACCGGGTGGATGACGAACGGCACTGATCCGTGGGATGTCTTCGTGTGCCACGTGCCGACCGGCAGCACCTCGCCGGTGTATGCCGGCTTGCCTGTGCGACTTGCGCTCCAACCCGAGGCACTGTCAACCATCCTCAACGACAAGGTTGGCGCCTACTTCAACACCTTGTCGCACGGGGACTACCGACCGCAGTTCAGCGCGGCGGGAGAGGTATCGATCGCCGCGACAGACGAGCCGCAGGCTTGCGTCGGCATGGCGCTGGCCGCAACGAGCCCGCAATCCCGTGGCGTCGTCGTCATCGCCGATGCCGAACACAACGCCAACCAGCCCGGGGGGTTCGGCAACCCCGGAAGCAAATGCGCCGCACCACCGTGTCCCGCATCCGCAACGCGGCGATCGGCGTATGTCGGTGCGGCGGACTTCGATCCACAGTGGGGCGATCAACCGCCGATGGACCTCATCGAGCACGAGCTCGGACATGCTCTCGGTTGGCCGCACAGCGGCTACGACCCGTCGCAGCCCGAGCCGCACCGCAGCGCCCTCGACTTGATGAGCAACAGCGCAGCACCGCGAACTGTTCACCCAAACCGTCGCGACGCTCCCGACACACTGGCCATCAATCGCCTCGAGGCAGGTTGGTTGCCGGCATCGGCCGTCGCCGTCATTCCGCCCGCGGGCGCAACGGTCACGCTGTCACCGTCCAGTGGCTCGTCGGGCACTCGTCTCGCCGTCATCGAACTCGACCATCGCCGTTTCATCACTGTCGAGTTGCTCGCCGCCGAAGGATTCGACGATCACCTGCCGGCCGCCGGTGTTGCGGTGCACCTAGTCGACGGGAGCGACGCAACGCGCACGCAGACGCCTCTCGTCGGACGAGCGCCGTTCGACGATCTGTTGACGCCGGGTGAGACATACACGGGCAACGGCTGGCGTGTATCAGTGGCCGCAGGTTGGGGGGCGACGATACAACCGGTCGGGGACGTGCCTACTGTGATCGGCTGATGGCGACCGATATCGATGAGCTGTTTGCAGCGGCCAAGGCCGTACAGCAAAATGCCCACGCCCCCTATTCGCGATTTCGTGTCGGCGCCGCAATTCGCACGGCCGGCGGACGAGTGTTCTCCGGGTGCAACGTCGAGAACGCTGCATATCCGCAGGGTTCGTGTGCCGAAGCTGGAGCGATCTCGGCCATGGTCGCTGCCGGCGAGCACGAGATCGTCGCGGTCCTCACCGTGTGCGATGGCGATGCGATCGGTACGTGTTGCGGTGGTTGTCGCCAGCGTTTGCGAGAGTTCGCGGCGGGGAACACTCCGATTTACGCCGCTGGACCGGAAGGTGTACGGGCGACCTTCACGTTGGACGACCTGCTTCCGCACTCGTTCGGTCCTGATCACCTCACCGAGTTTCAACAATGAAAGAACAATGAAAGATGGAGAGAACATGATTCACAAAAGAATGAGCATTGCCCTTGGAAGCGCCGCCCTGCTGGCCTTGATCGCCCCCGCCTGCAGCAGCGACAGCAAGACCAGCAACAGTGGCGCACCGGCTGTCTCCGGCGATACAACTGCTACCGCGGGTGCACCTGCGCTGACGATCTCGGGCAATCAGTTCTCCGCAGCATCGGCGACAGCCGGCACAGAATTCACGATCACCAACAACGACAGTGTTGGCCACACCGTCACCGACGATGCCGGTTCGTTCGACGTCGCGGTTCCGGCCGGCGGCACCGCAACCCTGACAATCCCGGCAGCTGGCAGCTACGCGATCCACTGCAAGATCCACTCCACGATGCACGGCACGATCACCGTCGCCTAAGGGGCCTACGCTCACGGCGTGTCGTCAGCGCGCCTTCCATACCTCACCGCCAAACTCCAGGGTTTCGGTACCACAATCTTTGCCGAGATGAGCGCGCTTGCCGCCGCAACGGGCAGCGTCAATCTCGGCCAAGGATTTCCTGATACCGAAGGCCCGCGCGAAGTGCTGGATGCTGCAATCGCCGCGATCAACGCCGGCATCAACCAGTACCCGCCGGGCCCCGGGATGGCGGTGCTGCGCGAAGCAATCTCCGCACACCAGAAACGTTTCTACGGATTGCACTACGACCCCGAATCGGAGGTGTTCGTGACGACCGGTGCGACCGAGGCGTTGGCCGGCGCACTGATGGGCCTGCTCGACACCGGCGACGAGGTCGTGTTGTTCGAGCCGATGTACGACAGCTACCAGGCGTGCATCGCGCTGGCGGGGGCCGTCGCCAAACCCGTCACATTGCGGCCTCCGTCCTACAGCTTCGATCCCGACGAGTTCCGCGCCGCGATCACACCGAAGACCAAGTTGCTGCTGATCAACAGCCCGCACAATCCCACCGGTCACGTGCTGAGCCTCGACGAACTGCAACTGATCGCCGATCTGGCGATCGAACATGACTTGCTCGTGATCACTGACGAGGTCTACGAGCACTTGGTGTTCGACGATGCCCGGCATGTTCCACTGGCAACGCTGCCCGGCATGCGCGACCGCACGCTCGTGATCTCCAGCGGCGGTAAGACATTCAGCACCACCGGATGGAAGATCGGCTGGATCTGCGCGCAGCCTGCCCTCATCGCCGCGGCCCGCACGGCAAAGCAGTTCCTGACCTACGTCAGCGGGGCACCGTTCCAGCCTGCGATCGCCGTCGGCCTCAGCTTGCCTGACGCGTTCTTTGCTGAGTTCGCCGCCGACATGCAGTCCAAACGAGACCGCCTGCTGCCCGGCCTGCATGCAGCCGGCTTCAACGTCTATCCGACCCATGGCACGTACTTCGTCACTGTCGACATCCGTCCGATACAACCCGATGGAGACGGCTATGCCTTCTGCCGCGCCCTTCCCGGAAGGTGCGGTGTCGTGGCGATTCCCAACGAGGTGTTCTATGCCAACCGGCACGAGGGTCGGCATCTCGTGCGGTTCGCGTTCTGCAAGCGTCACGAGGTGCTCGACGAGGCTGCCGAACGGCTCGCCAAACTGGCCACGGGATAGTCTGCGACCATGCGCGTCGCCGCTATTCAACACGACATCGCGTGGTGCGATCGTCAGGCCAACTTCGCTCACCTCGCGCCAATGATCGCCGGCGCGGCATCTAGCGGAGCGCGACTCATATTGCTCAGCGAGACGTTCTCCACCGGCTTCGCCACGGATCGCGACGACCTCGGCGAACCCGAGGGAGGCCCGTCGTCACAGTTCCTCGTCGAGCAGGCTCGGCTGCACGACGTGTGGATCGGTGGGTCGTGCCCCGAGATCGCCAGCGATGCTCCGGCCGACGATCACCGGCCCTACAACACGCTTGTGCTCGCTGCTCCGGATGGCACACAACACCGGTACCGCAAGATCCACCCATTCACCTATGGCGGCGAAACCAAGCATTTCAATGCCGGCGATCAGTTCGTCACGGTCGATGTCGATGGCCTTCGAGTCACGTTGTTCGTGTGCTACGACCTGCGCTTCGCCGACGAGTTCTGGCAGCTTGCCAACGACACCGACGTGTACCTCGTGCCTGCCAATTGGCCAGAAGCCCGACGTCTGCCATGGATGGCATTGCTGCAGGCCAGAGCCATCGAGAACATGGCGTACGTCGTGGGCTGCAACCGGGTCGGTAGCGGCAACGGGCTTCCATACAGCGGCGACTCACGCATCATCGACCCGCTTGGCGAAGTGTTGGCCAGCGCATCGCAAACCGAGAGCATCCTGCTCGCCGATATCAGCGCCGAACGTGTCGCCGAGGTGCGCGATCGATTCCGTTTCCTGCAAGACCGCCGATAGCATCGGCACTCCGTCCAAGCGCCCGTGGCCACTCAGACCGTCCCCGATCTGATGTTGGGCTGCTGGCGGCGGGCGTGGATCGAGTTCGCCGACGGCACGATCGACAACACCACGACCGTCGTGTGGCTGCAGACGGACTCATTGATGGTTGACGTCCGCATTCCGGCGAACCACCACAATCTCGCCACTCGGGCCTCGTTGAACGAATGCACGATCGACGACATGCACGTACTCGCCGCAAGCGATGCGAGCAGCGGATTCACTGAGTGCGGGCCAGTTTCGATGGATCCCGACGGCGTACGTTCAGCTACCGCCTCGTGGCACACGCGCGGCCACGGCGTGAACTACCAACCGGTGTCGGCATTTCCGGAACCCGGGCTGATGACGTGGAGCGCCGATGGCACGGTGATGTTCGAACGGGCACCAAGCGGCGCGTACACCGAGGAGTGGCGGCTCGTACCCGGCAGCCGCGACCTGTTGGTCGTCACGTCGGTCAACAACGACACGGTCTACCGAGCCGGCGACATTGCGGTGTTAGTGCGCGATCGAGCAATCGTCATTCCACGGCAGGCGCGGTTGCCCGATTTGCTCGACGAGTACGGCGACGACCGAGCGAGTTTGGAGGCACTGCTCGATTGCGAGTTCAGCGTGGCTCAGCGCACGGACGGCGACTGGACAGTCTTCGCCTCAACACTTCCATGGAAGGAAGGTACGGGGATCGATGTCGTTCCGTAACGAAGCGGTCTGGGGCGAACTCGCCGA
Organism: Ilumatobacteraceae bacterium; assembly: GCA_016650435.1. Next base: position 9,006 of record JAENVT010000332.1, on the reverse strand, counting down.
GCACGCTCGCTTGTCGTTCGAGGAAGCCTGCATGCTGCCTCCCGCGGCGTATACCTCGACCGATGTGCTCGCCGAGGAACATCGCCGAATCTTCTCCACTGAGTGGATGTGCATCGGCCGCACGGCCGACATTCCCAACAAGGGCGACTACCTGACCGCCGACATCCCCTCAAACAACGCAACACAGCCCGGTGCTCATCGGTCGGTCATCGCAATTCGAGACGACAACGAATCCATCGCAGTCTTCGACAACGTGTGCGTTCATCGAGGCTCACCGTTGCTGCAGGGTTGCGGCAACGAGGCGCGCATCACGTGTCCGTACCACGCGTGGGTCTACCGGCTCGACGGCCAGTTGATCGGCGCTCCGTACATGAGCCGCACAGTTGACGAGCGTGGCAAGGCCTTCGATGCAGCCAATCACCACCTCACTGCCATGCGGCTCGAGGAGTGGGAGGGGTTCTTGTTCGTCACGCAGAGTCCCGATGCCGGGCAACTCGGTCCGCGGCTTGCAGCACTGGGCGATGTCGTCGGTCGCTATCGCATGGCCGGCTACGTGCCGGTGCATCGTCAGGTCGACGTGTGGGACACCAACTGGAAACTCCTCTACGAGAACTTCATGGACGCGTACCACGTGTTCAAGGTGCACAAGAACAGCTTCGCCAAGAACGGCGACAACACTCCGCTCACCACGATGCACGCAGGCGACGACCATTGCGCGTACCACCGAGTTGGTCACGACCCCAACGCCACCTCAGGGGTGGCACACCCTTCGAACACCTCGCTCGAGGGCGACTGGCGACACACGATCGTGCTCGGCGCAGCGTTTCCGACACATGTCATGCAGCTGCAGCCGGACTGGCTGTGGTACCTGCAGCTGAGCCCGCTCGGTGTTGATCGCGTTCAAATCCGATGGGACGTCTCGGTCGCACCCGAAGTACTCGCGGATCAACCGGACGCCGACGCATACGTTGCCAAGCTCCTCGACCTGCTCAACCTGGTCAATGCAGAGGACCGGCCGATCGTCGAAGGCGTGTTCCGCGGCGTACATCGGTCGACGATGAAACGCGGACCGCTGTCGTACCTCGAGCGAAATGTATACGACTTCGATCGCTACGTCGCCCGGTCGTTGACCGCCGAGCGCGATGCCGGTTGACACGTAGCCTCCACGCCATGTCGGACGCTCGAGCGATCAGGGTTTTCGTCTCGTCAACGTTCCGCGACATGCAAGACGAGCGCGAGGAGTTGGTCAAGCGGGTGTTCCCCTCGATCCGGCGGCTGTGCGAGCAGCGCGGCGTGGCGTTCTCCGAAGTCGACCTGCGATGGGGCGTGACCGACGAACAAAAGGCCGAGGGCGCTGTCCTGCCAATCTGCCTCGCCGAGATCGATCGCAGCCGCCCGTACTTCATCGGTCTACTCGGTCAGCGATACGGCTGGGTTCCGGAGTCATTGCCCGACGACCTCACCGCCCTGCTCCCTTGGCTGCGTGATCTGGCCGACACCTCCGTCACCGAGATCGAGATCCTGCACGGAGTGCTCAACGATCCGCGGGCGATCGACTCGGCGTTCTTCTATCTCCGCGATCCGACATGGATGGCCAACGCAACGACCGATCAGCTCGCCCTGCTCGGCGAGCGCCCGAGCGCCGAGGAGGTCGCTGCCCTCGGGGCAGAGGTTGCCGAGCGCGCCGCCGCAGGACGGCAAGCGCGGCTCGAAGAGCTGCGACGGCGCATCCGCGCCAGCGGAGCGCCGAGTTTCGACTACGGCGATGTCCGCGCGCTCGGCGAGCGGGTGCGTGCCGACCTGGTCGCGCTCGTCGACAAGCTGTACCCCGTGTCGGATGTGCCCGACCTCGCTGCTCGCGAGACCTCAGCACACGACGCCTATTCCGCTGCCCAGCTTCGCGGGACGGTGCGGCGACCGGCACTCGAGGCGCGACTCGGGGCGTGCGCTGACGGCGCGCCTGCACCGTTGACGTTGTCGGGTCCGCCGGGTGCGGGAGCAACAGAGATCGCCGTCGCGTGGCTCGATCAGTGGCGCGACGCTCACCCTGACGACGTCGTGATTCGGCACCACGTTCGTGCCACCGACGACGCTGCGCAGTGGGTGCAGATGGCCAACAGGTTGACCGGGGAGCTGTACCGCGGCCATGGCTTCGACGACCCGCCGGCGGTGGCCACAGATGGCGCTTCGGCGCGATCGACGCTGTTCGCCGCGCTCGGCCGCGCCAGCGCGGCTGGGCGACGAACCATCCTGCTTGTGGACGGGGTCGACCTCCTCGTCGACATCGACGGCGCGCCCGACATCACGTGGTTGCCGCCAGTCGTCCCGCCCTCGGTGTGCGTACTGCTGACCGCCTCCAGCGCACGGCCGGTCGACGCTGCGCTGCACCGTGGCTGGCCGGTATTGGACGTGCCGCCGCTCGACGAGACCGAGCGACGTGCGCTGATCACGGCCTTCCTGGGGCGCTATGCCAAAGGCCTCGACGAAGTTCACCTCGCCGCAGTGCTCGCCTCGCCATCCACGGGAAATGCCCTGTATCTGCGGACGGTGCTCGACGAGTTGCGCCAACACGGCGACCACTTCACCATCGGCGACGTCATCGCGCACTACCTGTCGGCGGGGCCGCTGGCCGATCTGCTCGCGCTTGTGCTCGAACGCTATGAACGCGACTTCGAGCGCGACCGTCCGGGCCTGGTGCGCGATTGCATGCGAAGCATCTGGGCGGCGCGGCGCGGGTTGACCGAGCCGGAGCTGCTCGATGTTTTGGGTGATGCGAACCAGGCGGTGTGGTCGCCCCTGTTGCTGGCGGCCGAAGTTGGCCTGGTGACGCGGTCGGGCCTGCTTGGTTTTGCCACCGAACCGCACCGCGAAGCTGTCGAGCGTCGCTACCTTGCTGCCGACGAAGATCGACGCGCGGCACACGACCTGCTGGCGAGAACCTTCGCGCAGTACCCACTCGGCCCGCGCGTCGTCGAGGAGTTGCCGTGGCACCAACTCGCCAGCGGCGACATCGACGCGATGGTGGCGACGATCAGCAATCTGGAGTTCACCGAGCTGGCGTACTGCACTGCCGACCGAGATCTGATTCGGCTGTGGGCACGAGCCGAGGAGTCCGGGCGACGGGTCGTCGACGGCTACCGAACGATCGTCGATGATCCTTCGGCACATCCCGACGGCGTATGGGAGGTCGCCCGTCTCGTCACCGACGCCGGATACCCCACCGAGGCGTTGCAGCTGCATCGATTCCTCGTCGACGAGTACCGCGAGCCCTGCGAGGTCGGCGAGCGACGGTTGTCGACTGCGCTGGTGAACCTCGGTCGGGCACTGATGCTGCAAGGCGACCTCATCGGCAGTGAACCTCCACTCCGCGAGGCAATTTCACGCGCCGAGGCGGGCGACGAGCCGGTCGTGTTGCGCGCTGCACTCGGCAACCTTGCACTCGGCCTGCGTGACCGAGGCGCGACCGATGAAGCGCTCGCCCTCTTCTCCCGCGAGGAGGCACTGTGCCGCGCTGCGAGCGATACGAATGGACTGCAGATCAGCCTCGGCAACCGCGCTCAGGTCCTGCGCCAGCGCGGTGACTTCGCCGGTGCGCTCGCGGTGATGAGCGAGCAAGAAGAGCTGTGCCGATCGATCGGCGATTCTGCTGGAGTGGCTCGGGCGCTCGCCGCGCAGGGAGCGGTTCTCGGCGACCAGGGCCAGCTCGACTTGGCGTTGCAACGATTCGCTGAGCATCGCCGAGTAGCTCGCGAATTCGGCGACCTGCGTGGCGTGGCCGAGAGCTCGATCAGCGAGGCCAACACATTGCGCGAACTCGGCAGGCGCGATGACGCGGCAACACTGGCAGAGGAGGCGGAAGCGTTGCTCCGCCGGCTCGACGACGAGCCATTGTTGTTCCGCGTGCTCGATCTCCGTGGGCGCATGGCATTGGAGGAAGGGCGCTGGGCCGATGCCGAGCGGCTGGCCAACGAGTCGTTGCTGACGGCGCGGTCCGCCGGGGTTCGCGCCGGTCTGACGCTGCCACTCGGCACTCTCGGCATGGCCCGCCGCGAGCTGGGCAATGTCGACGGATCGCGAGCGGCGCACACCGAAGAACTACAGGTTGCAGGGGAACTGCACGATCCAGCGGCGCAGGCAACTGCGCAGGCGAACCTTGCTGCGGTCGACATCGTGAGTGGTGACCTGGACGGTGCGTTGCGTCGCTACGCGATGGCCGAGCCGGTGCTCAGGGAGGCCGGCGCACACGGAATGTTGGTACCGATCCTCAACAATCGGTGGCAGGTGTACATGCAACGCGGCGATACCGCGTCGGCGATCGTCGACCTGCGATCGGGTGCGGCCTCGGCGGGGGTGATCGGTGCCGTTCAGCAGCAGCACCAGATGCTGACAAAGGCCGTCGAGTTGCTGTATGCATCGGGTCGCAACTCCGAGGCCGAGCCGGTGTGGGCCGAGCTCGAGACAGTGTGCCGGCAACTCGATGATCAGCCGGGATTGCAGCGCGCCATCGGGGAACGGGCGCTGTTGATGGTCGGACGTGCGGACCTCGATAGCGCGGCACCACTGCTCGACGAGCAGGAACGGATCTGCCGAGCGATCGGCGACCAGGTCGGGCTCGCTGCGTGCGTCGGCAACCGGGCGATCCTGCTGCGCCAGCGCGGCGACCTGGCCGGATCACTCGCATGCATCGACGAGCAACTCGCTGTCTCGCGCGCCTCGGACAACGGGCAGGGCGTGCTGTTCGCCACGGCCAATCGCGGCGAGGTGCTGGGCGCACTTGGACGAGTCCCCGAAGCGCTCGCCGCGCTGCAGGAAGCGCGCACCATGGCGGCGGGATGGGGTCTGGCGCCGATGGTCGCCCAGCTGGATCAGATGATCGCCGCGCTGCGCACCGGCTCGTAGCCGGCGCGCGCCAGCATCGCCGGGAGCGCTCGTGCGGCATCGACGTTCAGTCGTCGAGCGTCGTCGGTCAGCTCGCTCCAGGCGACGAGCAGCGGATTGTGTTTGGCGACGTTGTCGCGAGTGGGTGCCCACGTCCACCCCGCCGTTTGGCGATCGACGCGCCAGCGCTCGTGCTCGCGTTGGGCCATGCGAGTCACTTCGTCCTCGGTCAGCTCGATCACCGGGGCACCCCAACGGCGCAGCGGCAGCAGTGAGTACCCCAGTGCGTCGAGATCCCCGATCACGCCATCAACTCGACGCCTGCTCGGATCGCGTTGATCGTCGCCGAGCTCATCCCACGGCCGCCGCAGATCTGAAGAACCGCCAGTGGCCGTGCTGTCGGTCAGGTATTGCTCGTGTACCGCCCGGGCCAGCTGCTCGCGGATCCCAGCATCGACGGCTGCCACGGTGCACGTGCGATCGAGGAACGGGAAGACCCGCAGGTTGCTGCGACCAGCGGACGTGTGTGCGTGGAGGAGTGCTCCGAGGCCGGATTCGGTGCGCGTCCGCAAGACGATCGGAGACGAATCGATGCCCAGTCCGCGCTGTGCGAGCAGCGCAGTGGAGAGCGCCAGCGATTCGTCTTCAAACGCCACGCATACCCACGAGGGCCGTCGATCGGCGACCACGGCGCGCAAGCGCTCGACCTGGTCGGCCCGCGGGGCGCCGAGATCGAAGTCAAAGATGGTGGGTGCGCACACCTCTCGCAACGCCGGGTGCTGCATGCACATCGCCGCCCACCTCCCAGATGCAACGCGGTCGACGAGAGTGATCGGCAATTGTTCATCGCCCGGACGATCGGCCCACGCCTGCGCCAGTGCAACGACAAGGTTGCGGCCGAGCTGGCCGAGGCCGAGCACGACGATGTGCTGCGCTGAGCCGTCGTCGGCGAAGGGCGGGTTTTCGGCGACGAGCGTGCGCGCTGCTCGCTCGTGAACATTGAAGAAGCTGACGCGAATCTGCTGCGTGGCGTCCAGGTCGGCGGTCCGCAGGAACTCGGCGAGTTCCGCGTCGCTGAGGTGCACCGAACAGCGCACTGCCGTACTGGTCGAGGACGTGAGATCGGCAGCAGCGATCGAGATCTGCAGGTTCACCGCGTCGTCGCCGCTGACGCAAACGAGTCGAGCGGCGCGTCCGACACGGGCGGTCCGGAGAACTCCGCTATCGGTGGCATCGCCGATGACGACGGTGATGTCATTCGCCCTGGCGGCCGCGACGCCCGCCCTGCCCGGGTCGGATTCAACGGCGACCACCGTCGCACCTGACTCGGCAAACGCCTGGGCGATGCGTGCGCCGGTTTCACCGAGGCCGCACACGATGGTGTGGCCGGAGACGAACCGCAAGCGGAACTGGCGGTACTGCTCGACGAACACAAGCGACGCGGTCTGCAGCACCGTGCTCGCGGCCATCACCGGAGCCACGAAGCGGGCGAGCTGTAGGCGCCAGTTCAACACCTGGCTGCCAGCGCCGTAGTCGAGTGCAGCGAGCTGCAGGGTCAGGTACAGGTTGTCGAGGAACGAGCGGTGCAACCCACCGTCGTGCGACTGCTGCAGGAACCCGCCGATCCCGACCACGAGCAGTAGGAACCACAAAGCGGCCAACAACAGCCATCGATTGCGCCCGCTGGCTAGCAACTTCATGCTTCGTTGTGCGCGACGTTTGTGCCCATGCCGGCGACAGTCTGTCAGGAGGTGCAGATCGCCACCGCCACGAGTCGATCACCGGCACCTCTGCGCCGTACCCTTCGGTCATGATCAAGCTCAGCGTGTCCTATCCCAAGGGCGAAGGCACCACCTTCGACCACAAGTACTACGCGGCAACCCACGTACCGCTCTGTAACACCACCTTCAGCCCCGCCAAGACGGAGATCGAGAAGGGCATCGACGGTCCCAGCGTGGCAGGCGTTGTCTTCTACTTCGACTCGATGGAGGCGATGCAGAGCGCTATGGCAAACCCGCAGATGGCCGATGTCATGGCGGACGTCGCCAACTACACCAACATCGCCCCGGTGATGCAGGTCTCCGAAGTCGTCAGCTGACATCAAGTCGGTTGCCTATTGGAGACGGTGAGTGACTGAAGTCCCATCGCCCAATCGGCCGTGCGAGAGTATTCTCCCAACATGTCAACCATTCGTACGCTCGACGAACTGGAGGCGCTGTACAGCGCCCCGGTGCCGACAGCGGTCACGAAAGAGATCGATCATCTCACGGAGTTGCACCGTGCCTACGTCGAAGCGTCGCCGTTCGTTCTCGTGGCGACCTCCGGTGTTGACGGACTCGACTGTTCGCCGCGCGGCGACCCGCCAGGTTTCGTACGGGTTGTCGACGATCGAACGTTGATGATGCCCGATCGCCTGGGCAACAACCGCCTCGACACCCTTCGCAACTTGGTCGTCGATCCGCGAATCGGCTTGCTGTTCCTGGTACCCGGCGTTGGTGTGACGTTGCGAGTCAACGGCACGGCAGAGATCTCGACTGACGTCGAACTGCGCGAATCGTTCACGATGGGCGACAAGGTGCCGACAACGGTGATCATCGTCACCACGACATCGGTCTACACCCAGTGCCCGAAGGCTCTGATGCGCTCACATTTGTGGGATCCTGCTCGTCATCGCGATCCATCCGAGCTTCCGTCGGTGGGCGACATCATGGAAGTGATCACGTCCGGCGTCTTCGACGGTAAGGCCTACGACGACGCCTATCCCGAGCGGCTCCGCGAGACGATCTATTGATGTGATCTGTGGGTCGAGCGGTATCGAATGCCGGCTAGGACGGCGCGACACACGACACGATTAGGGTTGCACGGGTCCATGGACTAGGGGGTCTCAAATGGCACGGATTGTATTTGCAGGTGGCGGCATCGTTGGCACGTGCGCAGCGATGATGCTCGCCAACGATGGGAACGAAGTGACGGTTCTCGAACGAGATCCGGCGCAACCGCCTCCCCCTGACACAGCATGGGACGACTGGGACCGTCGCGGCGTCAACCAGTTCAAGATGCTGCACTTCTTCCTGGCCAGGTTCCGCGAGGTCGCCGATGCCGAACTGCCGGGGTTGACCGATGCGATGGTCGCCGCCGGCGCACTGAGGATGAACCCGCTCGACGGGATTCCCGATGAGGTCACAGGTGGGCGGCGCCCAGGTGACGAGCGGTACGAATGTGTCACTGCCCGCCGGCCGGTAGGCGAGTCGATCATTGCCGGACTTGCCGCGGCAACTTCAGGTCTCACCATCAGACGCGGCGTCGCAGTGTCGGGCGTTCTTACCAACACAGGGTCGAACGGCATCGTGCACGTCACGGGTGTGCGTACCGAAGATGGCGAAGAGATCACGGCTGACCTCGTCGTCGACTCCGGTGGCCGGCGATCCTCGATGGCGTCGTGGCTGCGCGACGCGGGCTCTCCCGGTCCGAAGGAGATGATCGAAGATTCCGGATTCGTGTACTACGGACGGCACTACCGCTCTGCCGATGGGTCGATCCCGCCGGCCTTCGGCGGGCTGCTGCAACCATATGGCTCCGTTTCGGTCCTCACGCTCCCGGCCGACAACGGCACATGGGGCGTTGGCGTGATTGCCAGTTCGAAAGATGGCGCACTTCGCAGCATGATGGAGATCGACTGCTGGGAGAAGGTGGTCCGGTCGTACCCAATGGTCGCTCACTGGATCGATGCCGAGCCGATCACCGATATCAAGCTGATGGCCAAGATCGAAGATCGGCAACGCACCTATGTCGTCGACGGCGAGCCCGTCGCCATCGGCGTCGTGCCGTTGGGCGACGCGTGGGCGTGCACCAATCCGTCGCTCGGGCGCGGCATCTCGATGGGCATGGTTCACGCCGCAGCTCTGCGCACGCTGTTGCGCGAGGGGTCCGACGACCCGAGGGCTCAGGCGGTCCGCTGGCACGAACTGACGGCCGAGAGCGTAGAGCCGTTGTTCGTCGACACGTTGGCGTTCGATCGCCATCGCCTTGCGGAAATAGAAGCGACGATCGACGGTCGACCGTACGAAACCGACGATCCAGGTTGGGCACTGGGCCAAGCCCTGGCCGCTTCGATCATGCGCGACCCAG
>JAENVT010000331.1 GCA_016650435.1 Ilumatobacteraceae bacterium | reverse complement strand
GGGCATCGATCGACCGTGCCGTTGCCGGAGCGATTGCGTTGACATCGACATACGTGCCGTTGAAGCCGGCGTCCGAGACCGCCGCGGCGACGTCGACCGCCGCGCCGGGTGGGCACACCGAGACGATCACATCCGCACGCGCAACGAGTTCGTCGAGCGAGCCCACGTCGTGCATCCCCGCAGCATGTGCTCTGGCGCGTGTCGCATCCGATCGGCCATTGCCGCACCACAGACGGTCGCTCCGGCAGGCTGCCGCCAGCGATGCCCCCATTGCCCCTGGATGCAAGAAACCGGTGGCCATGCCGCAGTGTAGAAACGATCAACCGGTGGTGTACCGGACGGGTGTCGACCAGGCAGGGTCGACATGACGCTGCCAGTAGCGGTCTCGCAGTTCGGTGGTGCGTGGTCCGACGTGACCGTCGCCGATCGGCGAACCGTTGAGACAAGTGACGGGCATGACCCCGCCGGCAGTAGTGCACGTCAACACCTCGTCGGCGCGCAACAGATCATCGGCAGTGAGGCGACCCTCTTCGGCAGCGAGACCGGTCTCCGCGCACAGTTCGATCAGCGTTCGCCGTGTCACGCCTTGCAGCGTGCCCGAAGCGGGCGTCAGCCACCGACCGTCAACGAAGGCAAAGATGTTGTAACCGGGCCCCTCGGTGATGGCACCACTCATGTCGCGGAGCACGACCATTTGCGCGTCGTGGTCGTATGCATCGAATTGAGCCATGTCAAGATCGAGCCAGTGGTAGTTCTTGACCGACGGGTCGACGCTCTCCGGCGGGATGCGCGGGATCTCGCTGATCCACATGCTGGCACCCACCTTCTGCTGTTCTTCCGGGCTGACCCAGATGTAGGGCACCGCGAAGCAATAGAAGTTGTTGCGGCAGGTTCGCAGGTCTCGGCTGCCGACAGCCGGCCGACCACGCGTGCATGTCATCGAAACGTATGCGCTTCGTAGGTCGGCACGGCTGACGCATTCATGCAGGACGGCATCGAGTTCGGTGCGCGTTCGCCCGATGTCGAGTCGTAGCTGACCGACGCTGTGCATGAACCGATCGAGGTGGGCATCGAGCCGAAAGAAATGACCATCCCACACGCTGACCACGTCGTAGGTGCAGTCCGAGCGCGTCACGCCCATGTCGAGTACCGAAAGCTTGGCGTCGGCTATCGGGCAGAATTCACCGTCGATGAACGCCGCTCCGGCCGACCACCGATCGGCATCTTCTTTGCCGACCATCAGACGGGTCCCACGAACAGGCAGAACGGATGCCCTGCCGGGTCGAGCATGACCCTGACGTCGTCTTGCGGCTGGTGATCGCTGAGCCGGGCTCCGAGCTCGCGGGCGAAGGTCACGCCCTTGTCGAGGTTCTCGACGGCGATGTCGAGGTGCAGCATCATCTGCTGCTGGCCGGGCCCGGCCGGCCACATCGGTGTCACATAGTTTTGGTCGTATTGGAACGACAACCCAGTGCCGCCCTCCGGTGAACGCAGCATCACCCAGGCATCTTCGGGTTGTTCGCCCGGTCTGGCCGGCTCGCTGACGACCACCATCCACCCGAGCAGCCGTTCGTAGAACGAGGCAAGTGCGCGGGGGTCGGCAGAGTCGAGGACAGCAGCAGAGATCCGGGTTCGCGGGTGCGCCATGGTCACATCCTTGCCACGAATCGATGCTCTCGTCCAGCGTTTGACAGATCACCCGTTCGGGTAACGGTCGCTCCGAGATAATGTCCAAGGCGACGGCCAAGTCGAACCGGAAAGAGGCGAATCATGAGCGGCACAGCTGTAGGCGACCACTTGTCAGACGTCAAGACGCTGCGCGAAAACGCGCGCGCCCAGATCGGTCAAGGGCCACTGACTGAGAACTACGGCGCCGATCGCGAGCGTGTCATCAAGGTGCTCAACGAAGCGCTTGCGACCGAACTCGTCTGCGTGTTGCGCTACAAGCGCCACTTCTACATGGCCGAGGGAATCAACTCCGCTTCAGTGGCCGCAGAGTTCCTGCAGCACGCGACCGAGGAGCAGGGGCATGCCGATCAGATCGCGGCGCGCATCGTGCAGCTGCAAGGCGAGCCCGACTTCAACCCGGCGACGCTCGTACAGCGCAGTCACGCCGAATACGTTCCGGGCACCGACCTCGTCGACATGATCAAAGAAGACCTCGTCGCCGAGCGGGTTGCAATCGCCTCGTACCTTGAGATCGTTCGCTGGCTCGGAGACAACGACATCACGACCCGCCGTCTGATGGAGAGCATCCTTGCAGTCGAGGAAGAGCATGCCGACGACCTGCTGACGTTCCTGAAGCAGTTCGGCGTCGACCTGTAGCTCGGGCCATTAGCGTGTGGCCGTGAGGCCGCACGACGCCACAAATGAGGGTGACGGCGGTCCCTTGTACCGCTCCGTTCGCGCTGTGCTGGGTACCGCGTACCGGTTGCTGATTCCAGTCAAGGTCGTTGGCGTCGAGCATCTGCCCCGGGAGGGCGCGGTCATCATCGCCGCGAACCACCTCTCGTTCTTCGACACCGTCGTGCTGATGTTCTCGGTGCCGCGCCGCACCTACTTCGTCGGCAAGGCGGAGTACATGGACTCGTGGACGACGCGGCGATTGTTTCCCGCATTTGGTCTCATACCGATCGAGCGATCGGCCGCTCGATCGGCGATGGCCGCTCTTTCGGTTGCCGCAGACGCGCTACGCCAGGGTCATGTGCTGGGTATCTACCCGGAAGGCACACGATCGCGGGACGGGTTGCTGCACCGCGGCCACACCGGTGTGGCTCAGCTGGCGATGATGAGCGGCGCTCTGGTGGTGCCGGTCGGTCTTGTCGGTACCGATCGCATTCAACCGGTTGGTGCACGCCTGCCCCGTCCGTTTCGCCGTGCCGAAATTCGGTTCGGGCCTGCGCTCGATCCCACGGCGTACAGCGGATCGTCTCGACGGCGACGGCACATGTTGACCAGCGATTTGATGGAGGCGATTCGGCAGTTGTGCGGGCGACCGACATCGGCTGACTTCGCCGACGATGAACCGCCGTTGATCCGCGGCGGCAACGAATCGGTGTACCAGGTCCATCGCGTCACCGGCCGTGGCGTGACGTGGCACCAAGCGGCGAAGTTTGCGGTCGCGGAGGTATGCGGTCGCCACGATGACGCTCGCGTCGGCGAAGTGCGCCGCCTGGAGTGCCACATCGAGCGCGACGGCGCGGTCCGCCTGACCACCGAGCTGGCGATCTCTGTGAAGTACAAACCTGTGCAAGGAGCAACAGCATGAATGACAGCGTGTACCAGGTCGTCGAATTGATCGGATCCAGCAGCGACTCGTGGGAGCTTGCCGCGCAGAATGCGGTGCGCGAAGCGTCGAAGTCGTACAAGGATCTGCGGGTCGCCGAGGTGATCGAGATGGACGTGCTGATCGAAGCGGGGATGATCATCGCGTACCGCACCAAGTTGCGTCTCAGCTTCAAGTCGGGCACCGTCGACTGATCGCCAACACGCGTCGCGCCTGCCATTCGCGCGAGCCCGGCGGACCAAAGTGCAGTAGCCGACGCCGCCTACAAACGGGCGCGGAAATACGCCTGGGGATGCCGAAATAGCGCCCGGGCAGGCTCCCTGGGCGCGGGAGTAGAACCGGGAGTGCCGGAATCGCGCCCGGGCAGGCTCCCTGGGCGCGGGAGTAGAACCGGGAGTGCCGGAATCGCGCCCGGGCAGGCT
>JAENVT010000330.1 GCA_016650435.1 Ilumatobacteraceae bacterium | reverse complement strand
TGCCGGGATCTCACCGGACTTCGCTGGATTCCCAACATTCGGCACAGCCGAACGACACGAAGCTAGCACTGCGGTGCCTATGCTCCACACTCGTGACCGACACACGTTGGACGCGGGTCGGGGGCCGGCGTGGGTGAGGTCACGCTGCTGATCGGTGGCGTGCGCAGTGGAAAGTCGGCCCTCGCCGTCGAGATCGGTAGGCGACACGCCGGCGAGGTGTTGTTCATCGCAACTGCCGAGCCGTTCGACGACGAGATGCGGTCGCGAATCTCCCGCCATCGCGACGACCGACCCGATTGGCCCACCATCGAGCAGCCCGTCGAGCTAGGCACTGCGATCGCCGCGGCTCCGGGCGAACCTTTACTGATTGTCGATTGTCTGACCGTGTGGGTCGCCAATGAACTACACCATCACGGCTCCGCCGATGCCGAGGCCGTGGCCGCGGCCCTCGTCGCCCGGCAAGGATCCAGCGTCGTGGTCACGAACGAAGTCGGTCTCGGGGTGCATCCGGAGACCTCGCTTGGTCGCGACTATCGAGACGAGCTCGGACGCGTCAATCAAGTGATCGCCGCAGTCGCGACGACGACGCTGTTGATGGCAGCCGGAAAGGCCCTGCGACTCGGCGACCCATGGAAGGAGCTGTGATGAGCTGGCTTGCCGACGTGTTGGCGACGATGCCGGAACCTGATCGACAGGCCGCCGAGTCGGTGAGGGCTCGCGCCGCCGACATCTTGCGACCAGCGGGAGCGCTGGCACGATTGGACGAGTTGGCGGCATGGGTTGCCGAGTGGCAGGGCACGGCAAATCCCGCGGTCCGCAAACCCGTGGCGCTGATCTTCGCAGCAGATCACGGCGTCGCTGCGGGCGGGGTCAGCAAATACCCGAGCGACGTCACCGCGGCGATGCTCGCCGCGTACCGGGCCGGAAAGTCGACCATCAGCGCATTTGCCGCCGTCGCCGGCGCAACAGTCTCAGCCGTCGACGTCGGTGTTGGCCGCCCCACCGGAGACATTCGCTTCGAACCCGCTCTGTCCAACGAACGATTCGATCAGGCCTGCGCCGCCGGGCGCGACGCTGTCGAATCGGTCGATGGCGATCTTCTCGTGCTCGGCGAGATGGGCATTGGCAACACCACGGCAGCGGCCGCTGTCGTGGCGGCAGTCATCGGCGGCGACATCACGCCATGGGTCGGCCGCGGTACCGGCGTCGATGACGAGGGACTGGCACGCAAGCGAGACGCAGTGCGTATGGCGGTCGAGCGCGTCGGCCCGCATGCCGAGCCGCTGGAGGTGCTGCGCCAAGTCGGCGGTTCCGAGCTCGTCGCCATCGCCGCAGCAATCATCGCCGCACGCCTGCGCCGCCTCCCCGTGCTGCTCGATGGCTACGTGGTCGCGGCCGCGGCGTTGCCCCTGCACGTCATCGCATCAGGTGCGCTCGACCATTGCCAGGTCGGGCATTGCAGCGCTGAGCCCGGTCACCGAAGCCTGCTGCAGATCCTCGGCAAGCGGCCGCTCCTCGACTTGGAGATGCGGCTGGGCGAAGGCTCAGGCGCCATGGCCGCGGTACCGCTGGTCGCCATGGCCTGCGCAGGCATCACCCAAGTACCCACCTTCGGGGAGTGGTTCGGCTGAGCCTGCTCGCCGCCATTCAGTTCCTGACACGTATCCCGATCCGATTGCGGCGCGAGCCGGACGTGGCGGCCAGCGTCGCATGGTTCCCGATTGTGGGCGCGTTGATCGGCGCGGGTGTCGGAGGAGTCGCTGCCGGACTGTGGTACCTGGTGCCCCCGATCGTGGCGGCCACCGTGGCGGTTGCGGTCGGGTTGTTGATCACTGGGGCGTTCCACGAGGATGGTCTCGCTGACGTGGCCGACGCCTTCGCCGGAGGCACGACGATCGAACGCCGGCTGGAGATCCTGAAGGATTCGCGCCACGGCAGCTACGGCGTCGCCGCCTTGTGCATCTCGATCGTTCTACGCATTGTCTGCCTCGGATCCTTCGCCGGCCCGCGGGCAATGTTTGTCTCGGCGGTGGCTGCGCACGCCGTTGCGCGCGGCGCAGCCGTCGGGTTGATGGGAATCGCTCCTCTAGCAACTCATCGCGGTCTCGGCGCCGACTACGGCCAAGCGACGACCACTGGCAAGGCGTTCACAGGCGTGTTGCTCGGACTTGCCATCGCGGCAACGGTGGTTGGACGATGGGCCGCGCCGCTGCTCGCCGTGGTACTCGTCACCATCGTCTGTATCCGATGGATATCGATGCGCAAGATCGGCGGGATCAGTGGCGACGTGCTGGGCACATGCGAACAGGTCGCCGAATGTCTGTGCCTCGCGGTACTGACTGGCATCGCCGCTCATCACGCGCTTCGATGAGTCGCGCCGGTCGAGCGTCAACCCGCGAAGCGATATGCCAATCTTCCGCGGACCCCAACGTCGAGTTGCAGCAGAGCGCCGGCCAGCGGCTCGCGGGCGAGCTGTTCGTCCGTCAGCCGATGACGAGCTGTGGTGACGTAGAGCGTTCCGAGGTCGGCCCCACCGAACGCCGGACACGTTGGGTTGGTCAACGGAAGCATGATCTCCTGATCCAAGGTTCCGTCGGGCAGGTACCTGCGCATCCGGCCCCCACCGAACAGGCACACCCACACACCACCCTCGTCGTCGATGGTGAGCCCGTCGGGCAGGCCATCGGTCGCTTCGATCTCGGCGAACAGTCGTTGGTCTCCGAGCTCGCCAGTGTCGAGGTCGTAGTCGAATGCGGCGACCCGCTGGGTCGTGCTGTCGATGTAGTACATCGTCGTGCCTGCCGGGCTCCAGCCGATCCCGTTGGAGATCGTTCGCTCGGGCAACACCGTGGTCAGTTCGCCACTCGGGTCGAGTCGGTAGAGCGCAGCGTGTCGTGGCTCGCGATCGCGATGCAACGTGCCCGCCCACAACCGTCCCCGTGGGTCGGCACGGCAGTCATTGAAACGAACGCCGGGCTTGGCCTCGACATCGCCAATCAGCGTCATCTCTCCCGCGATGTCACGGCGCCACAGCTCGCACTCGATGGCCAAGACCAGGCCTCCGTCTTCGCACAGAACAACGGCGCCGACTTCACCCTCGGTCGCGAACGACGTCGAGGCGTCGGTCGTCGGGTTCCATCGGTGCACCATTCGCCCGGAAATGTCGACTCGAACCAGCTCGCCACTGCGGTCGTCCCACACCGGTCCTTCGCCGAGTTGGTCGGGACCGAGGACAGCGATCGTCGCCGACGGTGAAGGCTTGTTCGACATCGAGGCATTGTGATCTGATCTGGCGTCCAGCTCAAATCCAAGGACCGTTGCGGAGGGCCAATGTCTGACCACACGTCACTCGACGGTGAGATCGCGATCGTCACAGGCGGTGCACGCGGCATCGGCAAGGCGGTCGTCGAGGTGTTCGTCTCTCACGGTGCGCGTGTGGTGTTTTGCGATCTCGATCAAGATCTCGGCCAATCGGTCGAACAGGACGTTGGCGACAATGCCAAGTTCGTGACCGCCGACGTCAGTGCAGAGGCGGATATTGCTGCCATAGCAGACACCTGCGCCAAAACCTTCGGACCGGCGACGATCCTCGTCAACAATGCTGGCGTCAACGCCAACTTCGATGCCACCACGATGACTGGCGACGATTGGGATCGCTTCATGGGCGTCGATCTCAAGTCCGCCTGGCTGGGTGCCAAGTACGTGCTGCCGCACATGCGCGAGGTCGGTCGCGGCGCCATCGTCAACGTCGCTTCGATGCACGCACTCGCCACCCTCGAAGGCTTCTTCCCCTACGCAGCAGCGAAGTCGGGGCTCGTCGGCATGACCCGCAGCCTCGCCCTCGACTGGGGCCCTCACGGCATCCGAGTCAACGCCGTCGCGCCCGGCTACATCCGCACGCGCCTTGTGCAAGACAGCATCGACCGCAATCCGGATCCCGTTGCAGCAGAACAATCCATGGTGCGCGGGATTGCCCTACGACGCATCGGTGAACCCGTCGAGATTGCCAATGTCATCCGCTTCCTGGCCTCCGACGATGCGAGCTACATCAGCGGCACGACGATCCACATCGACGGCGGTGTGACCGCGCGCCGCGCCGGCTGACTTTGTCGACTGAAATCGTCTAGACCGATCGTCGCCCGCTGTTCACCCTGGCGTAACCAGAGCGATCGATCGAGTTCACGAACGCGTCCTCTGGCAAGCGTATAACTCCCCGCAACGAAGCGTGGGCCCGCCACGCTCATCCCTCCGGGAGGATAAGGAATGATCAGAATTACCTCGAGAACGAGGCGATTCACGACAACAACGGTTGTCGCGTTCGCCGCAGTCTTGGCGGTCGGCACCGCTGCCGCCGTTGCCAAGTTCGACTCCGGGTTCGGCGTCGAGCGTGACAACGAACTCGCAAAGGACTCAGAGAAGCTGTTTGGAGTAGGCAAGCCGATTGCCGAATCGTCGTCGGCGTCGATCACACAGGCCGCGGCGCAGGCTGACCCGACGAAACTGGTCACCCTCGCCAGGAAGCTGAAGGTTCGGGTCGTCACGACCCAGGGCCCG
>JAENVT010000329.1 GCA_016650435.1 Ilumatobacteraceae bacterium | reverse complement strand
CTCGTTGTAGAAGCGGCTTCCGCGAGCGTGGTACAGGTCGATGCGGAACTCCGTGACGTGAGTGAGTTCCTCGAAGATCGCGCGGATCTGGGCCGGTGATTGCGAGCCGGCCGTGTACATGCCACTGAACCCGTTCGCGATGTAGCTCATCACCAGGTTGCCCGCGTGGGTCAGCTCATCGGCCAGCGCCTCGCATCGCATGAAGAGCGACGTGTCGTCCCGCCTACAGGCCGACTCACCATCACCATGGGGTCTGAGCATGGGAAACGGCCGATTCAGGACCCACCCCGAAGCGGCAGGACTCTGACCGGACTCAGCTCGGCAGGCGCCGTCGATCGCGGTCCGGATGTCCCCATGACCCGACGGTCTGATCATCGTGCCCCGCAACTGACCAAAGTGGACGTCAGCGACGACAGCGGCGCAGGAACGTACTTCGGTGTCGCGATCGCTGGTTTGTTCGTGACGATCCTCACACTCGGAATCTGCCTGCCTTGGGCCATTGTGATGAACTATCGCTGGCGGGCGAAGCACACCTATATCAACGGTCAGAGGCTCCGCTTCACAGGCTCCGCGCCAGCTCTGTTCGGACATTGGATCAAGTGGTTGTTCCTGATCATCGTCACCGTGGGAATCTACGCCATCTGGGTCATTCCCCGACCGACGAAGTGGGTCGTCGAGCATCAGGAGTTCGACTCGCCGTTCGTCATGCCGGCGACCGTCGCTTAGGTCTACCGAGCCTTCTTGCGTTGCCACGAACAAGTGTCTTCCTTGTGACTAAGTGTGGAAGAACTCGCTGCCAGCCCGACGGTTGCGAGCCCGCTAACCCTCCATCGTTTGTGTCAGCACCTAGAACGACAGTCGTTCAATGAGCTGACACAAATCTCACGGCGCCATAGCTGTAGATGTTCCGGTGATCGGGGAGGCTGTGGGCCTCTGCTCGCCGAGCGGGATCTGATGTTGACTGTCTGTACCCGTCGACGGGACTACGAAATAGGGAAACGCCTGGTCAGCTAGGGCTTCAGAAAAATCTGAAATCTATGTTTGAACGTCGTTTGGAGCGGGCAACCCCTACTTCCAAATCCCCCAAAATCCAAGAGCCCCGCCGCCCCCCGTCCCCGGCTGCGGGGCTCTTCGCGTCCCGGTCACTCTCCGGTGAAGGTCGATGCCGAGACCCCGACCAAGGCTCGCAGACGAGCGTCGCCATCGAGCACGGCGACCTCGACCATCGTCGGCGCACCGGCCGGCTGCTCCGGCCAGCGCAACGTCAGCCCACAGACTCTCCGGAGCTTGAACAACGTCGTCAGTCCGATCGTGCCGATCCCTTCCAGGGCCTCGGCGCCGAATCGGACCTCGACGACATCTGGAATCAACGCGAACGCGGCAACGAACGCTCGCGACGCCTCGACCACTGCAAGTTCCAATGGGCGGAGCCAGGTCTGGTCGGCATCTGTCAACGCCTCGGTCGACATGGTCGGCACCTTAGGCCAATTGGGCGCCAGTCGCGCCATCTAATAGCGCGATGGCCACCCAGAACTACTGTGCGGTCGTGAGCTACGTCAGCATCCTCGGGCACGACACTTGGGCATCGATTGGCGGCGAGAAGGACGAGACCGTGCTTCTCTTGCACGGCGGTTGGTCGAACAGTGATGCACTGCTCGACACCATCGGTGGGCCCCTCAGCGACACGTATCGCGTCACCGCGTTCGATCGTCGCGGCCATGGTCGCACCGCGGACACCGCCGAGCCATTTCACTACGCCACCATGGCCGATGAGACAATCGCGTTCCTGGAGCATCTCGGCGGCCGTGCACACCTCGTCGGATGGAGCGATGGAGGCAACGTCGGCCTGCTCGTCGCGCTGCAGCGACCCGACCTAGTCGGACGACTCGTCACGATCGGGGCAAACTTCCACCACGACGGTCTCCGGCCGGTGACCGGCGATCCCGACAGTCCGGTGTTCGCGGCAATGACCGCGGAGTACGGCGAACGTTCGCCCGACGGAGCCGAACACTTCGGCGAGGTACTGGGCAAGTCGCTGGCGATGTTCCACTCGGAGCCCGAGCTGACTGTCGATGATCTGCACCAGATTTCGGTTCCGGTGCTGGTGATGGTGGGCGACGACGACCTCATCGAGCTGGCTCACACATGCGCGCTCTACGAGTCGATTCCAGGCGCCCAACTCGCCGTCGTACCCGGCACGTCGCACTTGTTGCCGGCCGAGGATCCTGACGAGACCGTCCGGATCATCAAGCGCTTCCTCGCGGCCGACCTACCGCCCGCCACGATGATGCCCAGCCGGCGGGCTTGAGACCCAGCGCCTCGGTCCCGTCGACCGTCGCTCGAGTATCGACTATGGTCGTTCGCTGGGCGAAGCTCCGGCGGCTCCGGTCGCATCGCCCAGGTACGTCGGTCCGGACCTCGCGCCGAGCGTGCCGTTTCAGCGCCGCGCCCGGCGCGGCTGGCACTCAGGGAATCGGGCGCCAAGAGGTTTGGGTGCGACGCGTTTCGTTGTATCCCAGCAACACCGGCCCGGCCGGGCTGGAAAGTATTCGGGTGACGGATGCCTGATCGAGATGCATCGCCCACACAACGGTCATGTCGACGCCAAGAGCCCACGCCACAACAGCCTTGATCGGCGACACGTGACTGGCGACAACGATCATCTGATCGCGAGCGTCTTCGATCAACTCCTCGGCGGCGGCAACACAACGTTTGCCCATCGCTTCCATGCTCTCGCCCCCACCGGCCCGAAAAGTGGAGTCGACGCGCCACCGTGCCCAGACGTCGGCGTCGACGTCGGCTATCGGTACGCCGTCGAGGATCCCGTAGTCCAGTTCGACCCAGCGCTCATCGATCTCGTACGGAATCCCGAAGGCCTCGGCCGTCTGGCGAGCGCGAATCAGCGGTGAGCTGATCACCCGATCGGGCTTGTCGAGCCACTCGGCGATACCGGCGACCTGGGCGAGCCCCTCCTCGTCGAGCGGAAGGTCGAGTAGACCCTGCAACTTCCGCACCGCGTTGGCCGCGGTGCGACCATGACGAACGAGCACCAGCACCCGAACAGTGAATCAGATCCCAGCAACCGATCGCGCGGTCGACGCACGATCTACGACGTTGGCTGCATCAATAGGCCGCGATGGATCAACGCGTTGCGGCGATCCGGATCGGCCAATTCACATCGCCGCCACATCCAGGCCAGGAGGAGTGCACCGGCAGCTTCGAACGCCACATTCAGCCACCCGCGCTGCAGCGACGGTACGCGCACGTTGTCCCACGATCCGGTGAACGGCCACCAGAACACCTTCGTCGAGGCGAAGGCGCCATCCCACACGAGGTGCATCAACATCCCGATCGGCACAGCCAGCAGCAGTCTGCGAATCGGTCTGCGACCGACGGTCACCAGCATCACCAGGATCATCGTCCCTACGGCGACGGTCAAGCTGTGCGCCCAGTGAGCGTGGCCGCCGGGTAGGTCGATCACGTCGGGCAAGATCGAGCCAACGGCGAGCAAGCGGTAGTCGAAGCGCGGGTCGCGAAAGACATACCAGACAGAGACCACGGCAGTGCCGATGAACCACAGGAACATGTGCAGTCAGCGGACCAGCACGCGCCCGCATTGCGGGCAGTCGACGAGCTCGTCGGCGGGCAACGATTTGAAGTTGTCCACTTCGGCTCGCGACAGATCCAGATGACATCCATCGCATTTCAGACCGACCAGCCTGGCGATTCCGATGCCGCCGTGCCGCTCTCTTTGCCTGTCGTACAGCGAGGCTTCCTCACTCGTCAAGACCGCCCGCGCCGCGTCGTACTTCGCAGTGAGATCAGCCTCCTCGTCGGCACCCGTCCCCTTGGCGACCGCGAGTTGCGCAGCGGCGGCCTCGCGCATCGCCACGACCGCGTCTTCGTTGCCCGCAAGTTCAGCGAGGCGCTGCTCCGCCATCGACTGTTGTTCCATTGCTTCCAATTCGCGATCGTCGAGTTCATCGCGATGGGTGTTGAGCATTTCGATCTCGTGGTTCAGCGCGTCGGCCTGCCTGATCTCGGTGACGATCTTCAACTGCTGTTCGAGCCGGTTACGTTTCGCGGTCAGGCCTTCGGTTTCGTGTTCGATCGTTTCGATCGTGTTCTCCGCCTCGCTCAACTGCTTGCCGGCCGCGGCGATCGCGGCGTGATGCTCGGCGAGCAGCCGCTCGGCGTCGGCGAACTCAGCGGCTTCGGGCAGCTTCGTCAGGCGGCGCTGAAGTTGATGAAGTGCGGTGTCGAGCTGCTGCAGTTCCCACAGTGCTTCGCCGTTCACTGCTTCTTCTTACCAGTGGGAGACCGACCAGCGCCATGCCATCGTCGCCGGCCGCTGATCACGGGCTGATCGTTGTAGTCGACGTCGTCGATTTTTTCGTACCAGTAATGACGACACCGCCGGGCGGCGTGTCACAGCCGTACACAATCGTCCCTGCGATCTGCACGCTTGGGACGGGCGCCTTCGGATCGAGGACATCGGGTGGAATGGTTGTATCGCTTGGTATTTGTTTGAGGACAGGTTTTGGCGCAGCGGTGGTCGGCGGTGTTGTGCCTCCTGGATCTTCTGGCGGCGGGGGCAGGGTCGTCGCCGTGGTGGTCGTCGCCCCTCCGGGGAGTTCGCCGCTTACCAACTTGGCGAGGCACTCGTTGCCCGGCAGGTAGAGCCGCACCGGCTTGCGTGCCGGATCTGGAGGCGGGGGCCAATCCTCCAACGGCAAAGGTGTAACGGCCGGCTCCATCAGTGCCCGCCAGATGCGTGCCGGATACGTCGCACCCTGCACCCTGCCGACGCCGATGAATTCGGGGATGTCGACCATCGGTGTGTACGCATCTGGATCACCGACCCACACTGCGGTCGTCAATTGCGGCGTGGCACCGACAAACCATGAGTTGGTGTTGTCCTGCTGGGTCCCGGTCTTGCCAGCAGCCGGAAACGGGAAGTCGGCCAGCGACTGTCTGGCTGTCCCCTGAGTCAGGACGCCCTTCAACGTTGCAACCTCAGTCAGCGCCACGCCGGGGTCGAGCACTTGCACGCCGGGGTCGTCGTGCGTGTACAACCGGGTGCCGTCGGCGCGTGTGACGTAGTCGACGTAGTAGGGGTCGTGATGCAAACCTTGGTTGGCGATCGTTTGCATTCCCGACGCCATGTCGAGAGGGCGCATCGCATTGGCGCCGGTGGCGAATGATGCGTACGGCTGAATGGGCGCGCGGTCGGTTTGCCCCGGGAACAGGTACGGCGATGCGGCCATGCGATAGGTCGTATCAACGACCCGGTGCAGACCGACGATCTGCGAGAGGCGTGCGTAGGCGCAGTTGATGGAGTGCCAGGTCTGTTCCTGCAACGGCGACACCGCGCGACCCGTTGCCTTGGAGATGAGGAAGATCTGCTTCGGATCATTGGGGTCGACGAAGCTGCACGGCGTTGTTCCGTCGATCAGGTCGGTCGGTTGAACACCGGCCTCTAGCGCAGCGGCAAGGATGAAGATCTTGATGCTCGATCCCGTTTGGCGTGGGACGAGCGCCATGTTGATCTCGTCGATTCGCGGCTGGAATCCATGACCGCCGACCATGGCGCGTATGGCCCCGGTCTTGGTGTCGAGGGTGACCATCGCCGCGTCGAATCCTTGTGGGTTTTCGGGGAGTTGCGTGCGGGCCTGCTCGGCGAGCGCCTGCAGGTTGGGATCGAACGTCGAGTGAATTGAGAGCCCACCGCGGTAGAGCAGGCTGGCGCGTTGTTGCTCGTCGCCGAGAAACGTCGCCTGATGCAGCAAATAGTCCTTGATCGCCTCGGTGTAGTACGTCGGCTTGGTCGTGTACGTCGGGATGGTCCGCACCTGCTCAGGCATCTTCCACGTCGAGCCGAGCAGCGCGCCGACCAACGGCATCACCAGACCAACGTCGGCAAGTCGTGCAGTCACCTGGCGGAACCTCGCCCTGGCTCGCTCGGAATGGCGAATCGGATCGAAGCCCGACGGCGATCGCACGAGGCCGGCCAAGAATGCCCCTTCGATCATCGACAGTTCGCCCACGTTCTTCCCGAAGTACACCTCAGCCGCTGCTTGCAGGCCATACGCGTTGTTGCCGAAGAAGACGGTGTTGAGATAGCGCTCGAGGATCGTGTCCTTGCTCATCTTCTTTTCGAGCATCGTCGCGTAGTGCGCCTGCAACCCCTTGTAGCGGCCATCACGAGGCAGGCCGGCCAGGAACTCGTTCTTCACGACCTGCTGGCTGATCGTGCTTGCCCCCTGCCGCGGTGCGTCGCTGGAGAAGTTCGACAACAACGCCCGGGCAAAACCGCGAAGGTTGACACCGTGATGCAGGTAGAACTGCTCGTCCTCGACAGCCAAGAAGGCGTTCAACACTTCTGGCGGCACCTGCGCAAGGGTGATCGGTTGACTGTTCTCGCGCTCGAACACGGCGATCACATTGCCGACGACGTCGTAGACATAGCTGCGCTGTGACAGCGATTGGAACTCGGGAAGCGACACCGGCATCTGATCGTGCGCATTTACAACACGCCACAGTCGGGGACCAACGCCGACGACAACCGCCGTGGTCAGCAGGGCTCCAGCAACGATGATGGCCGCAAGCCGGAGAAGCCAAGCAATCAAACGCACGCATTTCGCAGGCTAGTTGCGAGCCGCTGAGGATCGTCGGCACCCGGTAGGTTGCCCGCCCATGACAACACCACGGCCGTTTCGTTTCGGCGTGCAAGCATCCACAGCCGTCGACGGTCGGGCCTGGGTAACCCTCGCCCGCAACGTCGAATCGCTCGGCTACAGCACGTTGACGATGCCCGACCATTTCGACGATCAGCTGGCGCCTGTGCCAGCCCTGATGGCCGCCGCGGCTGCTACCCAAACGCTGCGGGTCGGCGCGCTGGTGTGGGACAACGACTACAAACATCCGATCGTCCTGGCCAAGGAGCTGGCGACGATCGACATGCTGTCGGGTGGTCGACTGGAGATCGGGCTCGGCGCCGGCTGGCTCGCCACCGACTACGAGAAATCGGGAATCACGTACGACTCGAACAAGGTGCGGGTCGACCGATTCGAAGAAGGCCTCGCTGTCATCAAGGCGGCGATGTCGGGCGAAGCTTTTTCCTTCGATGGATCGCACTACAGCATCAACGACTTCACGGGCACACCCCGTCCGGTGCAGTCACCGTGCCCACCGATCTTGGTGGGTGGTGGAGGCAAGCGTGTGCTGTCGATCGCTGCTCGCGCCGCCGACATCATCGGCATCAATGGCACCCTGGCCGCCGGAGTCATCGGACCCGAAGCCATCGCGACGATGACGGCCGCCGCCGTCGATCAGAAGGTCGAAATCGTCCACGCCGCAGCAGGTCCGCGGCTCGCCCATCTCGAGTTCAACATCCGCGCGTTCCTAGTCCGCGTCACTGACGATCGCGACGCGGCGGTCGAGCAGATCGCCGAGTTCGTTGGGGTCGATCCGTCGATGGTCGTCGAGTCGCCGTTCGTCCTCATCGGGACGCCGGCTCAGATCGTCGAGGACTTGTTACGCCGCCGAGAACGTTGGGGCTTCACCTACGTGATCGTGGGCGCCGACGATGTCGAGCCGTTCGCGCCGGTGGTCAAAGAACTCGCCGGTCATTGAGGCTCTGGCCTTCGCAACCAACTCGAGGCCGCTGAGACCGGGAAGCGTGTCGATGCGCCGATCGATGCGCGCCGCCATCGCCGCGCCATCCTCGCCGCCGAACAGATACGAGATCAGGTGGCGAACCTCGGGTTCGGGCATCACATCGCTACCAACCGGGGCCCAGAAGCGAGCAAGCGCCTGGCGCGTGAGCCACTGCTCGCGCCGATTGTCAGCGAGCCGCTTCGACGCCTGCGCCGAGTAGAAGTCGCGGAGATAGCAGATCGTGTGGAGTTCGATGTCGTGCATGTAGCGCAGGCAGCGCAACGTCGCCATCGAGGCGGTGGGTGTGAAATGCGTTGGCAAGATCAAGGTCGCGCACGTCGAGCGGTGCGACCATCTGGGTGTACTTCTCGATCGTCAGCTGCATGCCATACGTTCGACGCATGGCACGGGCTTGGATTGGTTAGACGACCGTTACTTTGAGAGCCTCGTCGCCCTTGCGACCCTGGCCCACTTCGAACTCCACCGTCTGGCCCTCTTCGAGCGAGCGGTATCCATTGCCTTCGATGTTGGAGAAGTGCACGAACACGTCGGCACCGTCCTCTCGCGAAATGAAGCCGTAGCCCTTTTGGGCGTTGAAGAACTTCACAGTGCCGGTAGCCATTGCCTGTACTCCATGTTGCTTACTTGCCCAACGACATGTAGGGCACTTGGGGCGCAACGCTAGCAATTGCTGCAACCAACGACGACCGTCATCTGAATCCGGGTAACAGGCCGGGCGCGGGTACCGTTTCGAGTGTGATTCGCAATCTCGAGCCCCGGTTCTACGTCGACCCGACTGCATACCAGTCCGAGCGTGAACGGATCTTCTGGCGCACATGGCAGCTGCTCGGTCCGGCGTCACAAGTCGCCTCGACCGGTGATTACGTTGCGGCCGAAATCGCCGGCGCAAAGGTGGTCGCAATCCGAGCCGACGACGGCGTGGTGCGAGCCTTCCGCAACGTATGCGTGCACCGCGGCGCACGGTTGTTAGAGGAAGGCAGCGGACACTGCCACGCGATCCAATGCCCCTACCACCACTGGATGTACGGACTCGACGGCGCCCTGAAGCGCACGCCCTGGTTCGGCGAGGACCCCGACTTCGACATGGCCGATTGGCCGCTGCAACAGATCAGCGTCGACGAATGGCGCGGCTTGCTGTTCGTCGCCATCGATCCTGTCGAACTATTGCTGGCGAACCTTGGCGAGACGGTCGGCCTGCTGGCCGGCGAGCCGATCGAGACCTTCCAGCTGTATCGCACCGAACGGTTGGTCTTCGATGCCAATTGGAAGATCTACCTCGACAACTTCATCGAGGGCTACCACATTCCCGGGATTCATCCGAGCTTCTACGCGGCGATCGACTTCGACAAGTTCGAGACCGTCGCGATGGACAACGTCATCAAGATGACTGCGCCACCGAAGGACGATTTGTTCTACCGCGGCATGTGGCTGACGACCTGGCCGAACTGGACGCTGTCATTGTTCGATGGGGGTATGAACACCTCACGCGTCAACCCGCTCGATGAAGGCAGAACCGAACTGCTGTATCACTACTACTTCGCCGACCTCAGCGAGTCGAGCAGGGAGTCGCGCGACCGCAGCGTCGAGGGCAGTCTCGCTGTCGTCCGCGAGGACTTCGGGATTTGCGAGATCACCCACCAGAACTACGCCAGCGGCGGCTACCGGCCCGGTCCCCTCAGCCCACGCCACGAAGCCGGAGTCGCCTGGTTCCAGAATCGGCTCGCTGAGATCTTGACGTAGTTTCGGGGCATAATTCCGGTATGACGGGATGTCGACAGCTGATCGAGCGGGAAGAGGCACTCGCAATCCTCAGCCAAGCCCGCGAGGGAGCACGCATGGGCGGTTGCACCATGCTCGTCACCGGCGAGGCTGGTGTAGGCAAGACGGCGTTGGTCGACACGGTCGCGGACGGCCCTGGCGATCGAGTGTTGCGAGGCGCATGCGAGCCCCTGTTCACCGCTCGCCCGTTGGGCCCTTTCCTCGACATCGCCCATTCGCTACCCGAGCCGTTGTCCTCGACGATCGCCGGAGCAGGACGTGTTCACGCTGCGCTTCCGGCGCTCCTCGACGAGCTCACCGCTCGACCTTCGATGCTGATCATCGAGGATGTTCACTGGGCCGACAAGGCATCATTGGATCTCATCGCTCTGCTCGGACGACGAATGGCACAAACGGCGAGCCTCATGGTGGTGACTTTTCGAGATGACGAATTGGCACTCGATCACCCGCTGCGCCACGTGCTCGGCGCGCTGGTCGGCCAAAGTGCCGTGGAACGGATTCGATTGCAGCCGCTCTCCCTTGATGGTGTGGCAAGCCTCCTCGGCCGGAACCGACAGGAAGCCCAGCAGACGTATCAGCGCACCGGCGGGAACCCCTTCTTCATCACCGAGGTGATGGCTGAGCCAGGCGCGGTCCTGCCCGCATCGGTGGCGGATGCGGTGCTGGGCCGGGCGGCGCGACTGGAACCGTCGGCGCGCCGATTGCTCGAGGCCCTGTCGATCGTGCCCGGCGTCGTTTCGACGGAAATGGTGAGCACGCTCGGCGGCGCGAACGTCGATCATCTCGACCGGCTCTTCGAAAGCGGAATGGTTGTGCGATCGTCCAACGACATTGCCTTTCGTCACGAGCTCACCCGCGAGACAGTCGCGGCCACCGTCGACCCGATCCGCGCCGTGGAGCTGCATCGCGCGGCGATGGTGGCGTTGATCTCCGCCGGGGCCGATCCGGCGGTCATCGCCCATCACGCAGAATGCGCCGGTGCCACCGACGCTGTTCGGCGCTTCGCACGTGAGGCTGCCGACGTGGCGGTTCGGGTCGGAGCTCACCGCGAGGCCGCTGCCCAATACGGGCGGGCCATCAGAGCAGGCAATCCCGACCCGCTCGCTGAGGCCGAGCTGCTCGAGCTCGGCGGCCACCAAGCCATGCTGAGCGACCGATTCGACATTGCACTCGATTGGTTGGAGCGAGCGGTGTCGCTGCGGCGCGATCTCGGTGACGCTCATCCTATGACCGTTGCCCTGATGGAGCTCGGGCGGGTGCAGGGTTGCTACGGGAGACCTGACGACGCCACCAAGAGCTGGTCGGAAGCTTTCGACGTCATCAGCGGAGACCCCGATTGCATCGAACATGCTCGTGCGCTCTCGGGACAGGTAGTCGTGCGCTGGACCGAAGGTTGCTTGGAGGAGGCGCTCCGAAGCGCTCACGACATCCTCGAACTGGCACTGCGGCACAACGATGCGGATCTGATGATCACCAGCCTCAGATATGTCGGAGCTCTCGAACTTTGCCTCGACGACGAGGCCGGCTGGGATCACATCCTTGAATCAGCCGCGCTGGCCAAGCGCGAAAACGACGCCGAGCAAGTCGGCTCGGCGTACATGAGCCTCCTCGAATCTGCCGCGGCGCGACGTCGCGCAGACGTCATCGACGAATATGCGGTGAACGCCATTGAATACTGCGCCGACCACGGTTTGGACCTGTGGACGCGCTACCTGGAAAGTGCGGTTGCCCGTTCGCTGATGGACCGTGGACAGTGGGACGACGCCACGGCGGCCTTGCCTCGCAATGACGAGTCATCCTCATCGCCGCTGCCGCGAGTGGGCGCCAGCATCGTGCTTGGTCTGATGCGAGCTCGCCGCGGCGACGCCGGCGCGCGCACGGTCTTGTTGCAGGCACCGGAGTTTGCGGTTGGAGCCGAAGCACCCATGCGCGCCTCGCTCATGGCGGCAGTGCTCGAGGCCGCGTGGCTCGGTGTCGCCGTCGACTTGCCGACTCCGGCAGCCATGCGCGCCCTGCTGACCGAAGCCGGCCAGCAGCGTGCTCGATGGGAGGTCGCTGCTATCGCTTGGTGGATGAAATGCTTGGGGCTCGACCTTCCAATGCTCGAGCGCGGCGGGTCGCCATGGTGGCTCATGGTGGAAGGGCGGTTCGAAGCAGCGGCGTCAGAGTGGCGGAGCTTGGGTTGCCCCTATGAGGAGGCGTTGGCGTTGTGCTTCAGCCCGCTCGCCGACGATCTCGAAGCCGGGCTCGGAATACTCGATCGTCTGGGCGCGACCCCTGCTCGAGCCGCCGTCACGCGTGACTTGCGGTTGGCCGGTCGTCGCAACATTCCCCGCGGGACGCGACCCACGACGCGGTCCAATCCGGCAGGCCTCACGGCCCGCGAGCTCGAGGTGGCCCGGCTCCTCGCCGAAGGTTTGAGGAACGTCGACATCGCCGAACGTCTCCACGTGACTCCAAAGACCGTCGACCACCATGTCTCGGCCGTCCTCGCCAAGCTCGCAGTGCCGAATCGATCAGCGGTGGCCGGGGCGTTGCATCGTCACAAGGTGATCACGCCGGCACCGACAGGGTGAGCAGCCGGCGCAGCGCCTCGGCGATCTGCGCCCTGACCGGTGCGCCCGATGGGAGCATGTCGACCGCGGTCAGCGAGGTGTGGATGTGCCCGCGAGCGGCGATGTGCTCCACAGGCACACCTGCCGCAGCGAGCCCTTCGGCGTAGGCGGTGCCCTCGTCGCGCAGCGGATCGAGCTCACCGGTCACGACCACCGCGGGCGGGAGGCCGGACAGATCTGCAGCGAGCAGCGGTGACGCCAACGGGCTCTTCCGATCGCTCGGGTCTGCATAGTGGTCCCAGAACCACTGCATGAGCGCCGTCGTGAGTATGTAGTCCTGCCCGTTCTCGCTGTACGACGGCCGATCGAGATCAGTGCCGTCGGTAACGGGCGTGAGGAGCAACTGGGCCACGATCTGCGGTCCGCCGGCATCGCGTGCGAGCTGGCAGACGATCGCGGCGAGATTTCCACCGGCGCTCCAACCCGCCACTGCGAGCTGACCCGGCACACCGCCGAGGTCGGCAGTGTGATGGGCGACCCAGCGCAGCGCGGCGAAGGCATCGTCGGCTGCCGCCGGGAAGCGGGCCTCGGGAGCGTGGCGATAATCGACGGAGACAACGACGGCGTCGGTACGCAAGCAGAGATCCCGGCAGAACGGATCGTCCGACTCCTGACTACCGAGCACCCATCCGCCGCCGTGGTAGTACACGACGACTGG
>JAENVT010000328.1 GCA_016650435.1 Ilumatobacteraceae bacterium | reverse complement strand
TGGCAGTTATCGACAACCCAGCGCACGACATCCTCGAGCTCGATACTGGCGCCCTGATCCCGGTGACGTTCGTCGTGAGTTGTAGGGCCGGCACGACGACCATCGACCCGCCAGACGGGCTTTTCGACCTCTAAGCGCGTTTGCTCAAACGCGCGTGGCAACATGCCGAATTGATCCGAACGGCCCATTTCACTGTGTGGCACACGCCGCTACCGTGAGTGATACGTGGATGCAGAGATCCGCTGGCTGTAATTGGTCGCTTCGCCAGCGAGGAGTAAGAGCGAAACCCGCACGTCGATGGAACTATCCCAGATATCTACGGATTCTGGCCAAAAGAGCGGACGGACAATGCGACAGTTGCGGCGGATTTTTACGGCGGTATTGGTTCTACTCGGCGTGGTCGTCGTGGTCCCCACGTTCGCGGGCATCGCCAGCGCGCACCACTCGAACATCACGGCATCGGTGGCCTGTAGCGGCACCGTGACGTGGACCGCTACCTCCTGGTCGACCGGTCTCGAGGGGACCAACAGCGACATTCTGGTGACCAAGACGATTGGCACGACCACCACCACCATTCAGCATGGCGCGTTCAACGCTGCCAACAACTACCAGTTCTCGGGCACTTTTCCATGGCCGGCGAATACCACGAGCATCACCATCTCGTCACAGCCGATCGCCACATGGGCCAACGGCGTGGTCTCGCCGGTCGGTAGCTCTACAACCATCACCAAGCCGGTCAACTGCGCCGGCCAGCCCGGCGTCGCCAAGGCGGTTTCGTGCGTCAACACCTCGGCCGGTCACGGTGATGGCAACGTTGTTCTCACGTTGACAAACAACGCAGGACAATTCGCGTCGGCCGTCATATTCAAGGTCTACAACCCCGATCAGACGGTGATATTCACCAATTACTCGGTCGCTACGGGCGGCAGCACACCCGTGACGTTCAGCGGCCTTTCGGATGGTTCACACATTGTCAAGATTCTTGTTGGTACCGCCGATTTCAGCCAGACATTCACCGTCGATTGCGACTCGGCTATTCCTTCGGTCAGCAAAGTCGCAAGCTGCGTCAACGGAGACGGACAGGTCGTGATCACGCTCACCAACACCGGCGGAAAGTCGGTCGTCTTCGATGTCACCAACCCGTCGACCGCCGCAGTCGAGCACGTCACGGTCGCCGGCGACTCGTCCACAACCCGCACCTTCAGCGGCTTCGCCGACGGGTCCTACACGGTCACCATCAAGGTCGGAACGACAGATCTCAGCGTCAGCTTCACCGTCGACTGCGACCATCCGATCCCAACAGCCTCGGCCACCTCGGTGTGCGACAACACGACTCACGACGGCTCCGTCACGATCACACTCAAGAACACGGGCACTGAGGCAGTTGTCTTCCATGTCACCAACCCGTTCACGAACGTCGTCTCCGACGTGCCGGTCGGCATCGGTGCCACGGTCACCATTCCCTTCACCGGCTTCAGCGATGGACCTCACTCCATCGTGATCACCGCCGACGGCCAGACGCTGACGCAGACCTTCACCACGAAGTGCGACCTTGCGCCGACCTACAGCCACACCGAAACCTGTGTAAATGGCGATGGCAGCGTCTCGGTCACGATGAAGAACGACGGCGACGACGTCAACGCAACCTTCGTGCTCAACGGCGTGACATATACCCTCGCCCCAGGCATCAGCCAGACGGTGACCATCGGTGCCCTGACCGACGGCCTCCACACGATCGCACTTTCGGTCAACGGTGTCGCCAAGAGTTTCGACATCACCGTCGATTGCGATCGACCGGGGCAGCCTGCTGTTGAGATCTCGCAGACCTGCGCCAACGAAGACGGACAGGTCATCGTCACCCTGAAGAACATCGGTGGCCAGTTGCCACTCGTCTTCACGGTGGAGGGCACCAACTACAGCGTGCCCGCCAACTCGACCCTGCCGGTCACGGTCTCCGGCATTCTCGACGGCGCACAGATCATCCACATCACGCAGGGCGCGACCGACTTCTCCAAGCCGGTCACGATCGCCTGCGATCTGGCTCCCACGGTCAGCTCGACGCAGCGGTGCGTCGAAGCCGCCAACGGGGTGTCCGATGGCCAAGTCATCGTCACCTTGAACAACAACGGCGATGACGTCGCTGTCACGTTCACCGTCAACGGGGTGCCAACGACGGTTCCGCCGAAGAGCTCGACGCCGGTCACGGTCGGCCCGCTCACCGATGGTCCGCACACCATCGACGTGTTCGTCGGCCAGACTCGGCTGGGTCTCGACGCGATCACTGTCGCCTGCGATCACGCCGGAACCGGAACGATCTCGACGGTTCCGACCTGCGTCGACAACGACGGTCAGGTCACGATCACGTTGATCGCAACCGGTGGCGAGCTGCCGGTCGTCTTCACGGTGCAAGGTGTCACCTACTCGGTGCTGCCGAACACGACAACTCCTGTCGTGATCTCGGGACTGCTCGATGGGCCGACCACGATTGCCGTTTCCGCCGGTGGTCGCGACCTGTCGTTCATCACCACGACGCATTGCGATCTGGCACCCACGTACAGCTTCTCAGAGGTCTGCGCCGCCAACTTCGACGACACCGTGACGGTGACCATCGGCAACCCAGGCGACGATCTCGATGTCACCTTCACCGTCAACGGCACTGACTACGTGCTGCACCCCGGTGAGTCGCTGCCGGTGGTCATCACCAATCTGCCTGATGGTCCCAACACCATCACGCTCGCCATCAACGGTGTTCCTCAGAACAACATCGTCGTCCAGTCCGATTGCAATCCGACCTTCGCGGTCACTGCGGTCTGCAACTCGGTCGACATCAACGGTGCGATCACGGGTTTCTGGTTCAACGTGACGAACACCGAGAGCACCGACATCACTGTCACGTTCAACGGTGGCGGCACGGCTTCCGTCCCCGCAAACCAGACGGTGGCCATTCAGTCAGCGACCGCTCCGTTGGTGCTGTTGCACAACGGCGAGACGATTGCCCAAGCGTCGGCCACCGAGACGACGTGCCAGCGATCCGTGACCGTCACGAAGGAATTGAACGGCCAGCCCACCGCCGGCGAGACGTACACCGTCCAGGTGTCCCGACTCGTCAATGGCACCTACGTTCCTGATCTCACATTCGACATCAATGCCGGCGAGACGAAGACGATCAATCTGCCTTCGACCCTCGACCCGGCCGGCGTCGACTACAAGATCGACGAGATCAACAAGGGTTCTGCTAGCACCACCACGATCAGCCCTGACCAACTGACCCTTTCCGGTCATCTTGGCGAAACGGTTGCCGTGGTTGTCACCAACGGCTATGCGTCGGTGCAGATCACCAAGACGACGTCGAACACCTCGGTTGTGCCGGGTGGACAGATCACCTACACCCTGCAGGGGACGAACACGGGTGGTCTCACCCTTAATCCCGTCGTTGTCAGCGATCGCTTGCCACAGATGGTGTCGCTGGTGTCGGCGTCGGTTGCCGGCAACGCAGGAACGTGTTCGCTGGTCGAGGCAACTCGTCCGCAGTTGTTCAGCTGCACCATGACCGACGCGCTGGCTTCGGGCGCGGTTTCCGCAGTCATCACCGTGGTCGTCGATGTCGACGCAACCGCAGTGGCCGGCAGCACGATCGTCAACCAGGCCATGATTCATGGCGCTTTCACCGTCGGTACCGTCATCACCGGCAGTGGCACCGACGGCCCCGAGCTGAGCTGCACCCCGGTCATGGCCGGTACGGTCTGCGATCTCTCGGCTCAGGTAGGCGTTCCGGTTGCAAAGCCACAAGTGCTCAGTTCGCCGCCAGTGCCGACCGCGGCGTCCGACCCGATCGTTCAGCTGCCTCGCACAGGTGCAGCCCACATCCAGCAGATGCTGACACTCGGCTTTGGTGCAGTGCTGATCGGCGGCGCCATGTTGCTGATCGGCCGTCGCCGCCGGATTGGTGTGCGCTGATCCACCGGCAGCACTGAGAACGAAGTAGCTAATCTGCACGGAAGGCCGGCTCCCGATCGCTTGACGGTCGGGAGCCGGCCTTCTTTTGCCGTCCGGTCTTCCGCCGGCAAGTCACGAAATATCCGGCTGTGCCGAATATTTCGTACCTGGACTTACGCGGCGGCCGTGACACCGGCGGATCGCAGGATGGCGAGTGTCCATTGCGGTCGACCGTAGAGGTCGTCGTAGGTGAAGGTGATGACTCGTTTGCCGCGAAGGGTGAGCCCGGTATGGCGTTGCGCGTCGTGCTGGCGTTGAATCCGTGTGGCGTGAGTGCCGTGGCCGGCGATCTCGATGACGAGTCCGTGGCCGAACTCGGCGTCGATGCGTGCAACGGTGCGAGTGCCCGATCTGTATACGCGTTGCAACTCTGGTCGGGGCAGACCGGCTGCGCGGACCATGGCCAAAAAGCGGCGTTCGAGAGTGCTTTCGCCGCCGGTGTCGATCAGTGCGTCGATGAGTGTGCGCCGATGCCACGCATTCTGTGGGAGGTCGTCGACGATTCGTCGGCGTAGCCGTTTCTCGCTGACGAGCCGCATCCGTATTCCCGAGTCGATGGCGTTGTAGATCTCGTCTGGCGTGAATCGAAACAGCAGCGAGTCAAGGATCAGCCGTTCTGCAGACACGCAGCGGATGCCCTCAATGGTCACGACATCACCGCGAAGCAATGGCCGGGAGCTCGATCGGGTCACGAAGCCATGTCCGCGGTTGCGACTCGATCTCGGTACCAAGATCTCGACCGGTCCGGGAACAAACCCGTCGAGGCGGAGCAGCGCCCCACCCGATCGTCCAGACACTGCGCCAGTGGCGCCCACGTCGCCGATCGCCGAGGCCAGTTTCATCAACCATGTGCCAGGACTGCCGGCGAATTGGAATGTGTGCGTGCCGAGTCGATTGATCCAACCAAGCGCGAGCCATTCGTTCCTCAGCCGGTCCGACACCCCGAAACGTTGAGCCATCGCAGTGGTGAACACGCCGTGGCGATCGGCGGCAGCTGCCGCGAGTGCGGTAAATCGGTCCTCCATGGCCGGATCGTCGCGCCGCGATCTCACCGCGAGTCTCACTGATCGAGGCCAGGCGCGAAATATCCGGTGGCGCCGGATATTTCGTGACTTGACCCGGCAACGGGCCGGAAACACTCGGTTTGTTAGTCGTTGGACGGCGGTGGGGCGTCGTCTATCGGTTCGGCGGTGACCACGGCGTCAAGGTTGATAGGACCGTAGATGTGAGGGAACGTGCCGGGTGCTCCGGGCAGCTGTTCGTAGACGAGGGGTGACGTCAGCTTTTCCTCATCGATGTGCAGCAGGAGAAGGTCCGTTGCATCGGCATAGAACCGATCGATGACGCCGGGCAATTGCTCGGTGGTACTGCAATGGATGTAGCCCTCTTCAGCCAAGTCGATGCCACGCGTCGAGCCGGTGTGCTTGCCCCGGCGCTGAGAGTCCGCCCACGTAGCGGTATCGGTGATGTGAAAGATCATCGCCTCGTAGGCTTGCACACCGTGCAGATCGACGTGTTCACCATATTCCCGGCACTTGTCGACACGTTCTGTACCGAGGGTCTGCTTGGGAGGGCCCGTGCCAACGAGTTGCTCGATCTGCGAACCCACGACCTGCGCGAACACACCACCGATCTGCATCGCACGGTCGACGACGCTCCGTTCGGTGGCGGCGCAGGAATGGTGATGAAGGCCGAGCCGATCTTCGCCTCGGTCGAGGCCGCCGATCCCCCACGGCCACTGTTTCTGCTGGGTCCCGCCGGCCGCGGGTTCGACCAGAAGATGGCGGAGGAACTGGCGGCGATGGACGGCTTCAGCCTGTTGTGCGGCCGCTACGAGGGCGTGGATCATCGTGTCCGCGAGCACCTCGTCGACGGCGAACTGAGCATTGGCGATGTCGTGCTGGGCGGGGGAGAAGTCGCCGCGTGCCTGGTGATCGAGGCTGTGGTGCGTCTCCTACCGGGAGCGATGGGCAATGACGCCAGCCCTATCACCGAGAGCTTCGGGGCGTCGGGACTGCTCGAGGAGCCTCAGTACACACGCCCGGCCGAGTTTCGGGGCTGGACGGTGCCCGAAACCCTGCGCAGCGGGGATCACGCCAAGATCGAGCGCTGGCGTCGTGCGCAGGCATTGCATCGCACCCTGCGCTACCGGCCTGACCTGATCGAGGCGGCCGGGGGGCTGGGTGAAGTTGACCGCCGGCTGTTGGAAGAGTTCCCTCCCGTCACCTATCCTTGATCGTTCCCTGGCTGAAGCCAGCCAAATTGATCCGAGAGTTTTCGCGCCATGAAGTCCACCGATCTTGTCGACAACCAATACATCCGCACCGACGTGCCCGACTTCGCCAGTGGCGATGAGGTCAAAGTCCACGTCAAGGTCGTCGAGGGCAACAAGGAGCGTGTGCAGGTCTTTCAAGGCAACGTCATCGCTCGCTCGGGCAGCGGCGTCGCCGAGACCTACACGGTTCGCAAGGTCAGCTACGGCGTCGGTGTCGAGCGCACCTTTCCCGTTCATACCCCGACGGTCGCCAAGCTCGAGGTCGTCAAGCGTGGCGACGTCCGCCGAGCCAAGCTGTACTACCTGCGTGACCGCGTCGGCAAGGCTGCCAAGATCAAGGAAAAGCGCGACGCCTGAGCGTTCGCGTTCCATCGGTGTAATCGAGCACCCGCTTTGAGCTCTGACGATCTCGAAAACTTCGAGGCCGAGCGCGAGCTCCAACTCGCTCAGGAATACCAGGACGTCGCGGCCATGTTCCGCTTCGCCGTGGAGACCGAGCGCCGGTTCTACCTGGCCAACGACGTCAAGCTGAATGTCAGCGGA
>JAENVT010000327.1 GCA_016650435.1 Ilumatobacteraceae bacterium | reverse complement strand
GGAGCGAGCCCGCAAAGACCGGCGAACAGCCAAACGAGCGTTCCCGAGCGGTGCACGAGGCCGAAGGCGGCAACGATGCAGCCGGCAATCAGCGCTGTGAACATCCATCCCTGGGCGACGTTCTCTTTGAACTTGTCGAAGACATCCAGAAAGTGGATCTGGGCAACGCCGATTACCAGTGCCGCCCCGAGCCCGCGTAGGATCGTGTCGGCCGATGTGGATACGGCCGGAGCCGTGGTCAAACGTAGATTCATGTTGGTTTCCGTCCCCTATTGACGCACTGGGTAGTGCATTCGCGCCCAGTGTGATTAGGACTGAGACCCAATTCAATGAGTCAATAGTCTTAAGACCCCGGTAAGAAAGTCACGCTCAGTGGGTAGCTCAACTCAACCACCCGGCGCCGTCTGGGCTGCCGTTTCAAGAGCCATTGGGAGATCGATTGCCGTGAATTGATGTTCTGTCTCCACGGCCAGCGCCGGCGCTTCGGCTCGTGCGAGACGAGGGTGCCGGAACGTGGCTAACGCGAGGGAAATGCCGCATTGCGTCAAGACCGCCGGCGCCATGACGGGAGACGGCCCAACTTGGCCCGTACTGGCCGCCCATAGTTTAGAAATCAGCGACATCTGCGGCCAACGGTCCGTGTAGCGGTAGTCCAGGATTGCAGCGTCGTAGTTTGCTTGAACATGGATGAACAGCCCATACAGGCCGCTGATAGCAGCGAGCACTGCGATTGTCTGAACGACGCGGACCGTTCGCCGCGATCCGCCGAATACCAAGACGGCCACGCCGATCGCAAGGACCCCCAGCACCACCCACGGGATGAGTTGAGTGGTGCTGGTCCAGTGCCGCAGTGTCGCCAGTTCGACCGTGGTTGCAATGATCCCCACGGCGGCCAGCCCCAACATCGATCGTCGCAAGACCGTAGCCGTGTCGGCGACGTTCAACCGGTTGGACACTGGTCGCAGATTCGTGAACATTAGAACTCCAATGTCGAGATGAGCAGTTCGAGTATGGCTGGATCGATGTTGTACTTGCCGAGTTCCTGGCGGAGCTTGGCGAAGCCCGGATCGGTCGGGTACGGCCGATATTCGTCGGTCTCCTGTGCCCAGCGGCGAGGGTTGCTGACGCCCGCCGCCTTGTAGGCAGCTTCGAGATCGGAGATGCTGGCCTCGTTGATGTTGACCTTCCCCCCAGCTTGCGCTGGGGGGTCGGTTGCCGCTTCCGTGTCGGCTGCTGCCGTCGGCACGGTGGCTGCCGCGGTCTGCGCTGGTGCGGGCGTTGTGTCCGCAGCCTGCGGGGCGACCGTGGTGGCTACCGCCGTCGTGGCTGTCGTCGCTGTCGGGGCCACGCTGGCGGCCACGGCGGTGGACTTGTTGTCCGACCCACACGCGGTGGCTACCAGCAGCAGCGAACCGAACATTGCGACGGTGAGCCGACGTGACACGTAGGGGGTCATGTCGCCAGCGGATCTATTTCGGGCCGGGCGTCCAGGAAGGCCTGGACCTTGGGGTCCGACCAGAACTGACCGAGGAGCACCTGCTCGGCAACTGCAACACCACGAATGGCGGCGAGATTTGCGTCGCCGACTTCCTTGGCATCACCGGCGGCGCCGGCGAGTTGCGTGTACGTGTCGATCAGCTTGAACAGGGCAGTGTCGGCTCCCTTTGCAGCCAGTCCTGGCTTCACGCGATCGAACACCGTCGTTCCGGCGACCACGGCAACGGAGCCGGCCCGCTCGAAGTCGCCCGCTGTCCAGGCGTTCATGCTCTTGGTCAGCTGGATCCTGATGTCGTGCAGCAGGCCGAGGCGCATCAGGTCGGTCGTGGTGACTTCGGTCTTCGAGTCGTCGGCGTTGCGTGCCGCGGCATTCCACAGGCTGACACCGAAGTTGTAGTTCGAGGTGACCTTGGCGACGAGCTTGGTCAGGTCCTCGGCAGAAG
The DNA here is from genome assembly GCA_016650435.1 of Ilumatobacteraceae bacterium. The sequence continues at coordinate 2,200 of JAENVT010000327.1, read as the reverse complement.
TCGCCGCGTTGGCGAAGCCATCCGCCGCCGCATCGACCGCTGCTTCTGTGTCTGCCTCGTTGTTGAAGTCGCGCTCTGCCAGCATCGGCTCAACGGTGCTGTCGAAGGCTTCCTTGAAACTGGCGTAGTGCTCCTTGGCCTTGTCGACCTTGCCGTCGGCCAATGCCGAGGTGGTGATGCGCAGGTCGGCGCGGATGATGCGCAGGGTTGCCACATCGTCGAACAGCGGGTTCAACGGTATGCCGTCCTTGCTCATCTGGATCGCGACGTCGTAGTTCTTCGCCAGCTCCTCGGACATCGCCTTGAGCTTTGCGAAGTCGGGTGGTTCTACGGCGAGACCATCTTCGATGCCCACCTGAAGGTCGGCTTCGAGCTTCAGGTACATCGACAACGAACGCACGTTGACGTACACCTCGATGCCGTTCCACGCAGCGTCGTATGCCTCGAGGGCTTCCTCGGCCCCGGCCAGGTTGCTTGCACCCAGGGCTGCGGTCAGCTCGTCGATGTGCGGTCGAGCCAGGGCGACCAGGTCGGCTTCATTCGACTTCGGCGCTGGGGCCTCGGTCGTCGTCGGTGCCGCCGTGGTTGGCGCTGGCGCTGCCGCCGCAGTCGTCGGAGGGACGGTCGCCGCTTCGGCAGAACCCTTCGAATCAGAGCTGCAGCCTGCGCTGACGAGTGCGAGGGCAATGGCTCCGGCTAGACCGGCGCGCAATCTGGCACCTCGCGACCTGGCAAACTGACTGTGAAGAAAGGTTCCGTCCCCGGTTTCCCCACTCGAGCCGCGCCACTCCTGCACGGCAGGAGCCGCGGTTGTTGAATTCCTGTTCATGTTTGTCCGTCCCTCGTTGACGCACCTCAAGTGGCACGTGGGCGACAGTGTGAATGAGGACCTGAGCTGAGTTCAATGGGTCAATAGTCTTAAGACTTGAGCAAGAAATGCACGCACGGTGGCCGCCCCTCTATGATCTGAAAGCCCATGGAGATCGTCCTTATTCGCCACGGAGAACCTGAATGGGTCCGTGACGGACTCAACATCGTCGATCCACCGTTGACGCAGCGTGGCCATCGGCAGGCGGAGAAAGTTGCACGGGCGCTGGATGGCGAGGTCTTCGACGAGATCGTCATCTCGCCGCTGCGGCGACCTCGTCTGACCGCGGCACCGCTGCTCGCGAAGCTAGGCGCCGACGAGGTGATCGAAGCATTCCTCGAAGAGATCCGCGAACCGAACTGGCATGGCACGCCAGCCGAGCTGGCCAAGAAGGCGTACGAGGAAGAGAGGTCGCGGGCAGCGTCGGCTCGCTGGGAAGGTGTCGTGGGCGGCGAGGCCTCACGCGACTTCGTCGAGCGGGTACGCGCTGGTGCAACCGAGTTCCTGGCCGCCCGCGGGATCTACCGCACCAAGCAGACACTGCCCGTCTGGCACATGGATCAGTCAGAGCGGCGCATCGCAATCTTCGCCCACGCGGGAACCAACGGCGTGTTGTTGTGCCATCTGTTGGGCCTCGAGCCGGTGCCGTGGGAATGGGATCGTTTCGTCACCGGCCATGCATCGATTACCCGGCTGGTATCGATCGAACTGGGCGACGGCCACACGTTCAGCCTGACGAAGCTCTCAGATGTCGAGCATCTCGCTCTCGACGACCGAACCGGTATGTCGGGCCTAGACCCAGGCGCAGCGCATCCGCTTGATGCCGTTGATGAAGGCGCTCTGTAGATAATCGGGCTCGCTGGTGATGACCAGATTGGGTAATCGCGTGCGGATCTCGTCGAAGATCACCGAGATCTCGCGCCGCGCCAGATTGGCGCCGAGGCAGAAGTGCGGGCCGCCGGCGCCGAAGCCGACCTGTTGAGGTTGCAGCGGACGGGAGATGTCGAACTCGTCGGGGTTCACGAACACCGTCTCGTCGCGGTTGGCCGAGTTGTACCACAGCACCACCTTCTGGCCGGCGGCGATCTTGGTGTTGTGCAGGACGGTGTCTTCAGCGACCGTGCGACGAAAGTGGATGACGGGTGTCGAGCACCTGACGATCTCGTCGACAGCGGTCTTCAGGTGCCCGTCGTAATTGTCGAACCACAACCGACGCTGATCCGGGTTGTCGGTGAGCAATTTCATCCCGTGGGCGATCGCGTTGCGCGTCGTCTCGTTGCCGGCAACAGCGAGCAGGATGAAGAACGAACCGAACTCCTGCGGCGTCAGCCG
>JAENVT010000326.1 GCA_016650435.1 Ilumatobacteraceae bacterium | reverse complement strand
CGCGAAGAACGCCGGACCGCAGTCAGCGGGGTCGAGCATGACAGCTAGGGCCTGGGGGAGTGACCGCACGATCTGCTCCGGCTTGGTGATGCGGTCCCAATAGCGGGTCACCGGTCGGAACGTGTCGGCCGCGGTGATGGTGGGGTCGTTGAACTGTTCGATCTGCTGCAGCACGGGATCAACGATGCGATGTTGGAACGTGTCGCCACTGAGCAGCAGCAGCGGCAGCCGGTTGGTGTGGGCGACGGCGGCTGCCGTGACCATGTTGGTGCAACCAGGACCGATCGACGATGTGGCAATCATGATCTGCCGGCGGCGTTTGGCCTTGGAAAAGGCGACGGCGGTCAGCGCCATCGCCTGCTCGTTGTGGCCGTGCCAGGTCGGTAGTTCCTCTTGCACGTGCTCGAGGGCCTCACCCAAACAGGTCACGTTGCCGTGGCCAAAGATGGCCGAGACACCGGCGAACAACGGCACCTCGGTCCCGTCGATCACCGTCCGTTGGTTGACGAGCCATCGCACGATGGCCTGGGCCATTGTCAATCGAATGGTTTCCACGTGGCCACCTCCTGGGCGTCGAGCGTCGAGCAACCAACGCCCGCGCCGACCATAGTGGTCACCGATTCGCGATGGCAGATCGTGCACTTGCCCGCGAGTTTGCAGTTGCCGAACCCAGTGGATGCTGGCAAGGTTCCTGTCATCGATGGCTCGACGCAACTGATGAGGACACAGGTTGGTTGCGCGCTCACGTTCGAGGTCGACGACCATGTCGTGCTGGCATTGCAGGTAGCCGCAGCATCGAGCACCGGCTCGTTCGAGATCGAGCAACTCGCTGTCACGCTCGACGGTCAAGCCGTCGCGGTCGAGGAGGTGCAAGTCGAGCATGGCGGTCGAGTGCACCTCATCAGGTGTGGCGCGGGGCAGCTCGCCGTCGACTACCACGCCATCGTGCGGCGCGCCTTGCCCGCTGATCAACCACCGACGCTCGCTGAGCGGTTGTTCGCAGTGCGTCCGAGTCGCTATTGCCCGTCCGATCTGCTGGAGGCGTTCGCCGAGGCCGAGTTGAACATGCCGGCCGATCTTGCCGATCGCGGGCGAATGGTCGGTGATTGGGTGTCGGGCCGGTTGCGTTACGAACTCGGCAGCAGCGGGCCGTTCGACACAGCGGTCGACACGTTGCTTGCCGGCCGCGGCGTGTGCCGCGACTTCGCCCACCTGACCGTGGCGTTGTGCCGCACGGTCGGCGTCCCTGCCCGCCTTGCCTCGGTGTATGCACCGGGAGTGTTCCCCATGGATTTTCACGCCGTTGCCGAGGTCGCCACCCCCGACAGGTGGGAGGTCGTCGATGCCACGCGGCTTGCCCCACGACAGTCGCTCGTCCGCATCGCCACCGGTCGCGACGCCGGCGACACCGCGTTTTCGACAACCCTCGATGGATCGGCCGAGCTGATCACTGCCGGCGTCACAGCGTTCGTTCACGGCGACCTGCCCATCGACGACATCACCTCGGCCGTAACCCTGCCGTGACTCGGTAGGTGCGGTTTCGCCGCAACTAGCTTGTCGAGATGGCTGATCCGGATGTCGTCCCGCTGCACGTCTTCTCGGAGTGGCGAACCGAATATGTCAGCGACGGCAGGACACTCGCTGGCTTCTTCGTCTCACCGGATGGTGACGGTCCCTTCCCGGGTGTCGTCTTCCATCACGGCAGCAACGGTCTGATGGCCGAAGCCAAGATCGCGCTGCTCGAACTTGTCGACATGGGCTATGCCGTGTTCGCCCCGGTCCGCCGTGGTCACAACGGCAATCCGGGTCCGTTCTGGGAAACCTTGGTCACTGAGCCGTGGGGCAGCGAGGCAATGGGGCCGCAGTTGCTCGCGGCGTTGGCGGGCGAGTGCGACGACGCGCTTGCCGCACTCGAGTGGATCAAGGGCCAAGCCATCGTGGATCCCGAGCGAATTGCGATGCTCGGGTCGTCGTACGGTGGCGTGATGGTGATGTTGGCCGCTGG
>JAENVT010000325.1 GCA_016650435.1 Ilumatobacteraceae bacterium | reverse complement strand
TCACGCCGGCGATACCGTCGGCGATCCTCGATCAGCTGCGCTGCGTTGCTGACGATGTCGCTCGAGAAATCGAAGGCGCCGCGCACGTGACGGTGGCAGTCGTGTGTCACGGCGACTCGTGGTCCTCGATTTGCACACATCCCGACGCGGAGTTGTTGGGAGAGATCGAACGCGATGCCGGAGGTCCGGCTCTCGACGCGCTGTGGTCGGGAGGCGTTGCACGAATTCCAGCCACGGTGCACGCCGCACAGTGGCCCGAATACAGCCTCGCTTGCCAACGCCGCGGCGTGCGCAGTGTCGCTGCGTTTCCGATCTCGATCAACGACAACCGTGTTGGTGTGTTGACGGTTGCCACGAACGACCTGTGCGCCTTCGGTCACCGTGAGAAACGAATCGGAATGGATGCTGCGACGCGTGCAGCAGGCATCCTCCGCGCCGCATTGGACAGCTAGCGCGAGAGCGGAAGCCGCACGTGGACGGTGGTCTGTCCCGGCATTGAATCGAACGTGATCTCACCGTGGTGGCGTTCGGCGATGATGCGCCGGGAGATGTCGAGGCCGAGCCCGGTTCCCTTGCCGACGTCTTTCGTGGTGAAGAACGGTTCGAAGACTCGTGCCTCGACATCGCCAGACATGCCGTGGCCGCTGTCGGTGATGTCGACCATGACGTCGAAGCCGTCGAGGCGAGTCGACAAACGCAATGTCCCGCGCCCGTCCATCGCGTCGATGGCGTTGTCGATGAGGTTGGTCCACACCTGGTTCAGCTCCGCCGCATAGGCATCGAAGGGCGGAACGTCTGCACCAAAATCGCGTTCGATATCCACGCCGGCCAGCTTCGGGGCCATCATGACCAGGGTGCTCTCGATCCCATCGCGGATGTCGACACGTTGCATGGCGGCACGGTCCATCTGGGAGTACGACTTCACGGCATCCACTCACGCCGCGTGCCTCCAACCAGTTGCCGACATCCTCTTCGCGGTCCATCGCCGCGACGGCGCCATCTTCAGCAACGGTTCGTTCGGCGAGCTCTCGACGGAGCCGATCCAACGCGACGAATTGGTCGGCGGTGATCGTCTGCTCCGCCAGGCTGACGAGCGACGAGAGCATCGCGTCGCAGGTCCGCCAGCCGCGTCAACTGTCACTCTTGCGGGGCGTCGGGATCCCCAGCATCCACAGCACCCTCACGGCCATCGCGATCGGCCCACTCCAGGAGCTGGTCGATCGCGAAGACCGTGTCGTCGATGCCGGCGTGCAGGTCGCCGAGCTCGGCGAAGCGTTGCGGCACGGTGGCGATCGTGAAGTCGGCGGGATCGACATCGGCGACCTCGTCCCAGGTGATCGGCGTCGAGACGCGGGCATCTGGCACGCCGCGCACCGAATACGCGGACGCCATCGTGTGGTCGCGGGCGTTCTGGTTGTAGTCGACGAACAACTTGGCCGGATCGCGGTCCTTGCGCCACCACGTCGTGGTGACATCCGCTGGCGCCCGCCGTTCGACTTCGCGGGCGAAGGCAAGCGCGGCTCGACGCACATCGGTGAAGCCGTGCGACGGTTCGATCCGCACGTAGACGTGCAGGCCCTTGCCGCCCGATGTCTTGGGCCATCCCACGGCTCCGAGCTCGTCGAGTACCTCGCCGGCGACGAGGGCAACTCGTTGCACCGTGCTGAACGGGCAATCCGGCATCGGGTCGAGGTCGATCCGCCACTCGTCGGGCTGCTCGGTAGCCGCCCGACGAGAGTTCCACGGGTGGAACTCGACCGTCGACATCTGCACGGCCCAGATCACCTCGGCGAGCTCGGTCACGCACAACTCGTCGGCGTGCTGGCCGTAACGCGGGAAGTGCAGTCGCACGGTGCCGAGCCATGGCGGCGCGCCCGATGGCACGCGCTTCTGGTGGACCTTCTCGCCGCTGGTTCCGGTGGGGAAGCGGTGCAGCATGCATGGCCGCTCACGCAGCGCGTTGACGATGCCGGGACCAACACTGAGGTAGTAATTGGCCAGATCGAGCTTCGTCTCACGTCGCGTCGCGAAGTACACGCGGTCGGGATTGGAGATCCGCACGACTCGGTCACCAACAGATAGCTCGATTGCAGGCGACTTCGAAGCTGCCACAATGCGACGGTATCGCCTGTGCTGTTCGACAACTAGCGTCGCGGTGGTGAGTGGCGAAGAGTCGCGGGCTGAGGTGCCGCTGACCAACCTCGATCAGCCATTGTTCGATGGTGCTGAGGCAACGAAGCGCGACCTTGTCGACTACCTCGACGGCGTTCGCGACCGCATCCTCCCTGTGCTCGAGGACCGCCCGCTGTCGGTGATCAGGATCCATCGCGGCCAGGACGCATTCATGCAGAAGAACGTTCCGAAGTACACGCCGGAGTGGGTCCGCACCGTGCAACTCTGGGCGGAGGCGTCGAAGCGCGACGTCTCGTACGCCCTGTGCAACGATCGTCGCACGCTGCTGTGGTTCGCCAACCAGCGTGCTGTCGAATATCACCCGACGTTGGCTCGCGTCGACCGGCTCGACCATTCGACGCACCTCGTGCTCGACCTCGATCCGCCCGATCCGGACGCGTTCTCACTGGCCGTACGAGTTGCTCATCTGGTTCGCCAGGCCCTTGCCGATGTCGGTTTGGAGGGCGCAGTGAAGACGAGTGGGGCCAAAGGCGTGCACGTGTTCGTGCCGATCGAAGACGGTGTGTCGTTGGACGACTCGGCCGCAGCGACACGAGCCATCGCGGCGCGCGCCGAACGGCTTGATCCCGACATCGCCACGACCGCGTTCATCAAAGACGATCGTGAAGGCAAAATCTTCGTCGACTCGACCCGCGTCGGCGGCGCAACGGTGGTTGCGGCATACAGCCCACGCGTCCGGCCGGGCGTACCTGTCTCATTTCCTGTCGCGTGGGGCGATCTCGACGGCATTTCGCCACGCGACTTCACCATTCACACGGCATTGCGACTACTCGGCGACGGCGATCCGTGGGCGGCGCACATGCCAAAGCCTCAGCGGCTGAGTGCCGACCTCGTGGCCGAGGGACATGCCATCCCCGTCGCGCGTGTGCAAGCCATGCACGAGGGCAAGCGACGAGCCCGCGCCCGTCGCCGATCCGATAGCGACGTTTGAATTCCTCGACGATCGGAAATGAGTGACATGCCCGACTTCGGGCACACCCGTATCGAAGGAGATGCGCTTCCATGCTTGGTTTCATTGTCTACCTCATCGTGATCGGCCTCATCGCCGGATTCATCGCCAGAGCCTTGGTTCCTGGCCCGGATCCGATGTCGGTCCTCGGCACGATGCTTCTGGGCATCGTCGGCTCATTCATCGGCGGCTTCATCGGATATGTCTTGACCCACCACGATGCCACCGATGGAGCATTTCAGGCTTCCGGGATCATCGGCTCGATCCTTGGCGGCGTGGTCGCCCTGCTCGTATACCGCGCGGTAAGCGGACGTCGACACCACATCTTGTAAGTTGCCAATCGGTGAGCGCCGAGGATGAGGGGGTTGAGGGCAACGCCCGGATGACCGCCCTCCTCGGCGCCATCTTGCTCGTCGCGTTTGCAGCCGAGGGTGTGACTGTCCTCAGTGTCAACCAGCTGTTCACGTGGCACGTGTTCATCGGTCTCTTCATCGTTCCGGTCGTCTGCGTCAAGCTCGCAACGACCGGATATCGGTTTTTCAACTACTACAGAGGTACGGCGCCGTACCGGCGAAAGGGAGCTCCGCACCCGATCCTCAGGATCACGGCACCGCTGCTGGTCCTGTCGACCATTTCGCTTCTGGGAGCAGGCATCGTCGCCTTGGCGGTTGGCCCACGTCACTCCGACACATGGATCACGATCCATCAGGGCAGTGCAATCGCCTGGGCGACGTTGGTCGCGGTCCATCTGATCGGTCACGCCCTTGAGACGTGGCGACTCACCACCGCCGAGATGCGCGCCAATCCGCCGCTGACGCGTCGCGGAGCGCGAACAACTGTGGTCGCCGTCGGCCTACTAGTCGGGCTGCTGCTTGGCATCGCCTCGCTCGGATGGACCGACGCCTGGAAGAGCCGGGAGAGGCGTGGCGATGGCGCGACCCCGTCGGAGTGCTTCGAGCCCGTACGGGGGTGGCGCCAAACACTCTGTCAGTGATGGGTGTTCGACCGAACTTCGTCGAGGATGACGACACTCTCGGTCGAACGAACTCCGGGAATGCGTTGGATCTGTCCCAGCAAGACGTCGCGAAGTGCCGGGATGTTCTCGGCGCGGGCGATCAGCATGAGGTCGAACC
>JAENVT010000324.1 GCA_016650435.1 Ilumatobacteraceae bacterium | reverse complement strand
GTTGCTTCAGGAGCTCGACGAATTTCTGCCTACTTCCCGCTGACACCCGGTCAGCGCGGCGAGGCCATACGCGATCTGCAGCGCCGCCTCGGTGCCGCCGGGTTTCCACCCGCCGCCGGCGCCGAGGCGGCGGCTTTTTGTCCTGCGACGGAAGACGCCGTCAGAGCGTTCCAAACAGGACGCGGCTTGCGCTGTGACGGCCGATGCGATGAACAGACCTGGACCGCACTCGTCGAAGCCAGTTGGAAGCTCGGCGATCGGCTGCTTTTCCTGACGTCGCCCAACATGCGCGGCGACGACGTCGCCGAACTGCAATCGCGGCTTGGGCGGCTCGGGTTCGACTGCGGGCGGGTGGATGGCATCCTCGGGCCGAGCACGGCTCGAGCGCTGGAGGAATTTCAGTCGAACTGCGGCACCTCAGCCGATGGAGTGTGTGGTCCCGACACCGTGCGGACGCTCACAGTGGTGAGCTCCCAGACCGGCGCCGGCCCAGGGATCGCTGCTGTGCGCGAGCGCGAGCGCCTGCGCGCTGGCCTCGGTTCTGTTGCCGAGTGTCGCATCGTGATCGGTCAATACGGCGGTCTCAGTGCCCTGACCAGGACACTCTCGCGTGAATTGCGGCTCCGCAGGGCCACGGTGATGTCACTCGACGAGCCCGACGCCGTCGCCCAGGCAACTGCCGCCAATCATTTTGCCGCGGACGTCTATCTCGGCTTCGAGAGCCACGCCGAGCCGGCGGCCGTGGTGCAGTTCTACCGGGTTCCGACGTTCGAATCCGCTGGTGGGAGGTCGTTGGCGGAGCTCATCGCCAAACGTCTTGGTCAGCTCGAGGGTTTAGTGCCCGAAGTCCGCGGAATGCGTCTTCCAATGCTACGCGAAACCCGAATGCCGGCGGTGCAATGCGTCGTCGGGCCAGTTCGCGCGGCTATAGATGCTGGTCCAGCTATTGTCACAGCAATCGTCGAAGCCGTGGAAGAATGGGTCTCACGGTCTAGCTAAGAGTTTATCCACAACCTTGTCCACTAGGTGTGTGCAACCCTCAACTTGACACTTCTATGACAATTCTCACTCTAAGTGACTAATGGGTCGCTAGCTGCTGTGATTCAGGCAATCGAGTCGGGAGGATTGGTCATCGCGTGGTAGATCCGTTCCAAATCCTCCAGGTCGGCAAAATCGATGACGACTCGACCGCGTTTGGCGCCCATCGTGACACCGACACGCGTCTGCAAGTGCTCGGCCAATAGCTCTTCGAGCTCCAACAGGCCTGGGGCGCGCAGTCTGGTTGCCGGGGTCAAGCCGGCGCCATCCGGAACACGGACCGGCAAGCGGGTGACGGTCGATGTCGGCTCACCACGCTCGCGAACGACGTCCTCGAGCATCCGTACCGACCAGTTCTCGGCGGCGGCTTGACGGGCCAGTTGCTCTTGCAATGTGCGATCGGGGGTCCCGAGCAATGCTCTGGCGTGCCCGGCGCTCAAACGGCCATCGGCCAACAGATGTTGGATGCCCGGTGGCAGCGACATCAGCCGAAGTGTGTTGGTGACCGCCGATCGGCTCTTGCCGACTCGATTGGCGACCTGCTCGTGAGTCAGTTCGAAATCCTCGATCAGCTGCTGGTAGGCAGCAGCTTCCTCGAGCGGCGTCAGGTCTTGCCGGTGCAAGTTCTCGACGAGAGCGCGTTCGACCAGTCCGAGGTCGGTGGTGTTGCGAACGATGGCCGGAACGACGACGAGCCCGGCGCGTCGTGCGGCGCGCCACCTGCGTTCACCGGCAACCAGCTCGTAGGCGGCATCGCCGACTGGCCTGACCAACACGGGTTGCAGCACGCCGATCTCGCGGATCGATGCAGCCAATTCGGTGAGGGACTCTTCGTCGAAATGGACGCGTGGCTGATGCTGGTTGGCGATGATGCTGTCGATCGGGAGGTCGACGAGCCGAGGCGTATCTCCCTCGATCGTGCCGGCCTCCGACGGGATCAGGGCCCCGAGCCCTTTACCGAGACCGCCGAGTCGAGCCATTGCTAACCTCCTTTGCCACACTGCGATACGCCGATGCGCCGCGAGACGTTGAGTCGAACGTGATGATCGGTTGTCCGAACGACGGGGCTTCGGACAGTCGCACCGTACGCGGCACCACCGTGCGGCAGACCTTGTCGCCGAAGTGTTCGCGCACTTCCTTGACGACCTGATCGGAAAGCTTGGTGCGGGCGTCGTACATCACGCAGACGATCGTGGTGACCTCGAGCGTCGGATTGAGATTGCGCTTGACGAGGTCGACGTTGCGCAATAACTGACCAAGCCCCTCCAACGCGTAGTACTCGCACTGAATGGGAACCAACACCTCGTCGGCAGCATTGAGCCCGTTGACGGTCAGCAGTCCGAGCGACGGTGGGCAATCGATCAACACGAAGTCGTAGTCGTCGAGGACGGCCTTGATCGCCTTGCGCAACCGGTTCTCGCGGCTGAAGGCCGGAACCAACTCGATCTCGGCACCGGCTAGGTCGAGGCTCGCCGGTGCCACGAACAGGTTCTTGACCGACGACGGTTCGATGCAATTCTCCAACGGGACCTCATGCATGATCACGTGGTACATGGACGTTTCGATCCCCCGGTTGTCGATTCCGAGACCGGTCGACGCGTTACCTTGCGGATCGAGATCGATGATGAGTGTGCGGAAGCCGATCTCGGCAAGACACGCGCCAAGGTTGATCGCAGTCGTGGTCTTGCCGACCCCACCCTTCTGGTTGGCGACGGCCATCACCCTGGGCAGCGGCCGGCCCTCAGCGGATTCTGTTGCGGTCATCGAGGAATGAACTCCTGTTCACGCGGATCTAGATCGGTGGACGCGATGCTTCTAGCCACTTCATGGTAGCGGAGCATGTGTGCAGGTTGGGGGATGCCGGGTGCCGGAAATGTTTCACGTGGAACGTTTGCAGCGGCTCAATCGCCCACTCGACATGTTTCACGTGAAACTTGTCGAG
>JAENVT010000323.1 GCA_016650435.1 Ilumatobacteraceae bacterium | reverse complement strand
CGGCGCCGGCGGCGGGTGGAAACCCGGCGGCACCGAGGCGGCGCTGCAGATCGCGTATGGCCTCGCCGCGCTGACCGGGTGTCAGCGGGAAGTAGGCAGAAATTCGTCGAGCTCCTGAAGCAACTGGCCCTTGCCCTTGGCGCCGACGAGGCGCTTGCGAACCTCACCTCCGTTGAAGATCAACAGCGTTGGGATGCTCATGACACTGAAGCGCATGGCGATTTCGGGGTTCTCGTCGACGTTCAGCTTGGCGATGGTCAGGTGATCGCCCTGCTCAGCGGCAATTTCGCCAAGTATCGGCGCAATCATCTTGCACGGCCCGCACCATTCTGCCCAGAAGTCGACAATCACCGGCTTGTCGGCCGCGGCGACTGCTTCGTCGAATGTGGAGGTGGTGAGGGTGACGATGCCAGCGGTCATGGCGGGTCCTTTCGATTGGATCGTGATGCTATCCGGACTCAACGGCGGTGCCGCGACATGCATTCCCGGGCCTGTCGTGACTGTCGGCACGACCATTACGGTTGGTCCGTCAGTGGTTGGATTCCAGCCAGCGTTCGCAGTCGATAGCGGCCATACAACCGGATCCGGCAGCCGTGACTGCCTGACGGTAGGTGTAGTCCTGCACGTCGCCGCAGGCGAACACGCCCGGAACATTGGTGTAGGAGGTCCCTGGCCGGGTGATGAGGTAGCCGTTGTCTTCCATGTCGAGCACGCCTTTGAACAGGTCGGTGTTCGGCCGGTGCCCGATGGCCACGAACAACCCCGTGACGGGCAACGTTGTGACCTCGTTGGTCAGCACGTTGCGCACAACCGCACCTTCCAACTTCGTGTCGCCTACCAGATCGTCGACAACGTTGTTCCACATGAATTCGATCTTCGGGTTGTTGAACGCACGCTCTTGCATGATCTTCGAGGCCCGCAACGTGTCGCGGCGGTGGATCAAGGTGACCTTCGACGCGAATTTGGTGAGGAACGTAGCCTCTTCAACTGCGCTGTCGCCACCGCCGGCCACGGCAATCTCTTGATTGCGGAAGAAGAAACCGTCGCATGTCGCGCATGTAGACAAGCCATAACCCAAGAGCCTCGATTCAGCCTCGAGACCGAGCATCAGGCTCTGCGCGCCGGTCGACACGATCACAGCGTCGGCGGTGAACTGCCGATCGCGAACGCTGAGCTTGAATGGTCGTTCGCTGAAGTCGACAGCCGTCACCTTCTCTGTCAGGAACTCGGCGCCGAAGCGCATTGCCTGGTCGCGAAACTTGATCATCAGCTCAGGGCCCATGATGCCTTCGGGAAAGCCGGGAAAGTTCTCGACGTCGGTAGTGAGCATCAGTTGGCCACCCGGCTGGTCGGATGTGCTCGACGGCTCGCCCTCGATGACCAGCGGTTGGAGGTTGGCCCGCGCTGCGTAGATCGCCGCAGTCAGACCGGCAGGACCCGACCCGACGATGATGACGTGATGGTGGCTCATGCTTCGTCGGGGTCGAATCGTTTGCGCATCATCAGAGAGCCGCCGATGACCAGCAGTCCGCCGATGATCATGTACGACGACCAGATCGACGAATCGTGATCGGTGGCGATTGCGATCAGGCGCTGCACGAGCTTGCTGCCGAGGATCACCAGGAGGGTGAAGGTGACCGGAGCGGCGATGAGTATGACGATCCCGAACACCACGGCGCGCACTGCAACAACAGCTCGATCCGTGACGGTGGTGCGTACTTTGCCGACGTATCGATCAATCGTGTCGGCGAGGTCTTTTGCCCAGTTGGGGTCGGTGAGGGGGTTACCCGGCATGCGTACATTCTACTGCGGGGCGGTGCCGCGCCGGACTGTCGACTCGTCAAGGCCCGGGCACCTCGAGCAGCACCATGCAGTCGGCGGCATCGATGGCCAGCAGAGCGCCGTTCGACGTGTCGCGGACAGCGAACGCAAGTGTTCCCTTGACGGTGATCGGGCCGCCGAGCATGACCTGACGCGACGTCAGGCAGGGGAGTGGTGCGGACTCGAACGGGGCCTGGGCTTGCACTGTGGTGGTCGGCGTCTGCGGTGTCGGAGAAGCGACGCGTTCGATGCTTGCTGCGTATTCGACCAAGGCTGCTTTGGTGTCGATCTGCGGGGGCGCTGCAACGGTTGCAGCGGCGGTCGCGCCGCCCGCCACGGAAGCAGCCGCGATCGTGTTGGCTGCGGAGGGTGCCGCGGTACCGGCCGCGGCAGCGTTGTCGGCGGCGGCCACTTTCAATCCGGGAGCCGAGATGGTGCCGGCCGGCGCAGACTCCACCCGGACAGCAGAAGTCTTGTTGTCGTCGCCACGCCCACCGTTGATTGCGGCAACACCTATCGCCAGGATTGCCACTGCCGCGGCAACACTGGTGAGCACCCGGTAGACACGCCGGCGAGACTGCAACGACGTCACGGTTGCCATTGGAACAGCAGCTGTGCTTGCAATTTGGCGAGTGTCGAACTCGACGAGAGCAGCGGCCAGCGCGGCGTTCTTGGCGCTGCCGTCAACGGGGCCGACCTCGCCGAGCGCCGAGCGTACCCGAGCGAACGATTCGACAGTTGCCATCAGATCGGGATCGGCTGACACGGTGGCGCGCTCGGCTGGATCGAGTTCGTCGTCGAGGTAGGCGCTGGCCAACTCGTCGTTGATAGGCGGTTCTGCGTCGTTCATGGTGCTCTACTTGGACGTTCGGGATCGGTCCTTTGGTTCCCGTCATCGGGAGTGCCGGTCTGCGGTGATAGGGCTTTGGCCAATGCTGCTCTGCCTCTCGCGATTCGGCTTTTCACGGTGCCAGCAGGGATGTCGAGGATTTCAGCGATCTCCGCATAGTCGAGATCGGCGACATCGCGCAGGACGACCGGCAAGCGGTATTCGTCGCTGAGCGCGCGCAGCGCAGCGTCCAGGGCCATGTGATCGCCGATGGCCTCGACCCGTTCGCCGCTGTCGGGATCGACAACCTGGCGGTACGAGTGCTCGTCGTCGTCGCCCGCGGTCGGGACCGGGCGGCGCTTGCGTCGGCGAAGCTCATCGAGGCTGGCATTGGTTGCTATTCGATATGCCCACGTGCCGAACGACGAGCGTCCGTCGAAGCGGTCGAGGTTGCGCACGATCGCGATCATCGCGTCCTGCGCTGCGTCGGCGGCGTCGGCGTCGTGGCCAGTGATGCGCCGGCACACGGCGTGCACGCGGTCGTAGTGACGGCGCAGCAGCTGGTCGAGTGCCCCACGGTTTCCCCCCTGGGCTGCAGTCACCAGCTCGTGGTCGGCGAGCTGTGTTGCGATGGCGGCGACACTACAAGCCGCGGTGCCGTTCATGTGGCTGTGTTGCCAGGACGGCGAGACTGCGAGCTGCGCGGCACTCAGCTGGCTGTGTTGCCATGGCGGCGAGACTGCGAGCTGCGGTGCCGTTCAGGTGGCGACGAAGTTCATTTCCGAAATGTCGCCGCGATACGGATTCTTTGTGCATTCGTCGGTCTTGGCGAGTTGCTTGAACAGCACGAGCACGTAGCGGGTTGGTTTGCTGATCGATACGGTCACGGGTTCGGGGTCGGCACCCACCGCTCTTTTCAGCGGTGATCCCCAGTCGGCGATTTGAGCGGGAATCGTCGCGTCGCCAGCGGTGAGGATCTGGATTTGGTACGGGGCGCTGGCAACGAACACCGAGAACGTTCCGATTGAAGCCGTACCGAGATCGGCAACGATCCCGACGCCGCCCTTGCCGCCCATAGTCCGTGATCCGTAGCACAGCGTCGACCACATCGTCGCCGGATCACCGTCGATGGCCCGAGTCACCAGCGCGTCGTTCTCCTGACCGTCGTCGCCTTCGGGGTCGTAGGTCGTGACCTTCACGATCTTCGATGTCGCCGCGATCGGTGCGCTCGGTGGGATGGTCGTCGTCTCGGGCACAACCGTCGGTGGAGCAGCAAAGCCGCTGCCCGACGTGTTGTCGTGAAGCGTTGCCCACAACAGTCCGCCGAGAATGAGAGCGGAAGCCAGCAGTCCACCGACCAGGATCAGCGATGGGCCGCGGCGTTGCTCGAATATCCGATTCGGTTGCTGGCGCGGTCTCGTCGTGCTCGTCGGCGTGCGATCGCTGCGATGCGCTGGACCGACCGGTCGGCCGGATCGCGACACCGGCCGATAGCCGCCGACGGTGTCGGGTTGCGATGTTGTCGCAGAACTCTGGGCGGCGACCGGGTTCTCCGAAGTTGATCGGCGGGCGGGCGCGCCGGCGGGCGGCGGCATCGCACCCGTCGGTTGATCGGCACGCGTCGAGATTCGCGTGAGGGCAACACGAAGTTCAGAACCGGTTGCAAAACGATCCATCGGTCGCCGTGCGAGCAGTCGATGGATCAGTTCGGCAAGGCCGTACGGCAGTGTCGGCCGTAGGCGAGCGAGATCGGTGGGATCGCGATTGAGCCGCGCCAACGCCGTGTCGGTGTCGGTTTCGCCGAGAAACGGAACCCGTCCTGCGAGGCATTCATAGAGGACCAGCCCAAGCGAATAGAGGTCGGCGCGGCCATCGAGCTTCTTGCCGCGCACCTGCTCGGGTGAGAGGTACTTTGCGGTACCCATCATCACGTTGGCACTGGTCAGGTCATCGCCGCCCGCACCAAGACCTTTGGCGATCCCGAAGTCGGTCAACAGCACGCGGCCGTCTGGTGTGATCAAGATGTTGCCGGGCTTCACGTCGCGGTGCACCAGACCGGCGCGATGTGCGGCGTCGAGTGCGGCGGCGACGCAGGACCCGATGTGGATGGTCAGATCGGGGCTCAGCCTGCGCTGCTCGTCGAGCAGTTGGCGCAGGCTCTTGCCGTTGACGAGTTGCATGACAACCGCAAGCCGACGACTTTCACCGCTGGTGTCTTCGATGGCGTCGTACACGGCGACGATGTTTGGATGGCTGAGTTGGGCGACTGCAATTGCCTCGCGTCGGAACCGTTCGGCCACGACCGGGTCGGCCGCCAACGTTGGCTTCAAGAGCTTGACCGCGACCTGCCGAGTGAGGGCCAAGTCGGTCGCTAACCAGACTTCAGCCATGCCGCCTTGCGCGAGGCGTCGCTCCAGCTGGTAACGCTGGGCGAGTATCGAGGCAGAGATGGGTGGAGGGCTGGCCGCGCCTGGGATCGTTGCTGACATGTCCGCCCTCGAACGCTAGTGGCGCAGGGCTGAGGAAACCGGGCAATAGGCCCGATTGCGGGTCGCGACCGCCTCAGGGGCGGGTGAAGAACGCGACGCCGATGGTGCCTCGTCCGGCGT
>JAENVT010000322.1 GCA_016650435.1 Ilumatobacteraceae bacterium | reverse complement strand
TTCCGGATCGGGTCTACCCGCGCATTCGGGAGCCGGCTGGATCGAGAACTGGCTCCAGTTGAATCCGGGCAGGACGGCGATTGCCGATGATCTCGATTTCGAAACCGGTCGTGCCCGGGGCGGCAAGTTCGGTCGGAATGTAGCCCCACGCCAGCGAGACGCCGCAGTAGTGGGCATAGCCGCCACTGGTGATCCAGCCGACCACTTTGGCACCATCGTTGCCGCTGTGCCAGACCGGCTCGTCGCCGATCACGTCGGCAGGTGACTGCGGATCGGGCTCGACGACGAACATCGTCAGCTTTCGCTTCGGGCCGCCACCCGCCATCCCGGCCTCAACGGCTGCGCGGCCGATGAAATCGTGATCGAACTTCAGAACGCGGTCCATGCCTGCTTCGAGCGGCGTGTAAATCGGCCGGTACTCGCGGTACCACGTGCCGAAGTTCTTCTCGAGGCGCATGGTGATGAGCGCGCGAAACCCGAACAGACGCATGTCGAACTCGCGGCCGGCCTCCCACAACAAGTCGAACAGATAGCGCTGGTTCTCAGGTTGCATCCAGATCTCGAATCCGAGGTCGCCGGTGTAGGTCATTCGCGACAGCCATACGGGAGCCATGCCGAGGTTGACCTTGCGGAATGTCATGAACGGGAAGTCGGCATGGGCCAGCGACGTGCTGGTGAGTTTCTGCAGGACGTCGCGAGACCGCGGCCCGGCAACCGTGAGACCGACCATCGACAACGCCAGTACTTCGAAACGGATCGGGCTCCCTTCCGGCAAATGATCGACGAACCAACGCGGGTGGTGCACTTCCGCGGCCTGCGAGCCGAAGAGGAAGAACTCGTCCGCGCCGGTGCGCGAGACCGAGAACTCGCCCACGATCCGACCCTGCGGATTCAGCATGGCGGTCAGGTTCGTGCGGCCGATCTTCGGCAGGGCGTTGGTGAACAGGCTCTGCAACCAGTCGGCCGCGCCCGCGCCGGCGACCTTGTACTTGGCAAAGTTGGAAGCCTCCGACAACCCGACTCGCTCACGAACTGCACGAGACTCCTCGGCGACCAGTGGGAAGGCGTTCGATCGATGAAATGTGACGTTCTCGACCGGCTCCTCGCCGGGCTGCTGGAACCACAGCGGATGTTCGAGGCCGAACCCGGCGCCCCACACCGCGTTGTGCTCGGTCAACCGATCGTAGATCGGCGTGGTGTGCAGGGGCCGCCCGGCAGGTAGCTCCTCGTTGGGGAACGTGATCCTGAATCGCCGTGAGTAGTTCTCACGGACCTTTGCATTGGTGTACGCCAGCGTGGCCCAGTCGCCGTAGCGGGCGACGTCCATGCCCCAGATGTCGTCTTGTGGGTCGCCGTTGACCATCCAGTTGGCCAGCGACAGACCGACACCACCACCCTGTGACAGGCCGGCCATGACGGCGCATGCCACCCACATGCCGCGCATTCCCTTGATCGGACCAACCAATGGATTGCCGTCGGGGCTGAACGTGAACGGACCGTTGACGAACTTCTTGATACCGGCGCGGCCAACGGCAGGGAAGTGGTCAAAACCTCGCTCCAGTTCCGGGGCAATGCGGTCGAGGTCGTGCGGCAGCAATTGGAAGACGAAGTCCCAGGGTGTTTCATTGGGCGACCATGGCCGGTTGTCCTGCTCGTAGGTGCCGAGCAGGATGCTCTGCCCCTCTTGACGGGCGTAGATCTCGCCGGCGAAGTCGATCATGTGCGGCAACTCGCGGCCGTTCTGTTCGTTGTACGCGATGACCTCGGGCATCGGCTCGGTGATCAAGTAGTGATGCTCCATTGCAAGCACCGGCAGTTCGAGGCCGACCATTCGACCGACCTCGCGCGCCCACAATCCGCCGGCGTTGACGACATGTTCGGCATGGATCGTGTGGTCTTGATCGGTGATCACGTCCCACGTGCCATCGGGCCGATGTTGCAGTCCGGTGACCCACGTGTCGGTGTACACCTCGGCCCCGCGATTGCGAGCGCACATCGCGTACGCATGAGTCACGCCATACGGATCGACACTGCCTTCGTCCGGGTCGTAGAGCGCGCCGACGAAGTACTTCTCTTCCAGTAGTGGATTCAACACCTTCGCTTCGGCCACGGAGATGATGTCCATGTGCATGCCGAGGTAACGCCCGCGGGCTTGCGCCATGCGCAGCCAATCGAGACGCTCGGGTGTATCTGCCAGCATCAGCCCGCCGGGCAGATGGATGCTGCACTGTTGACCGGACTCGGCCTCGATCTCCCGGTAGAGGTTGACCGTGTACTGCTGCAGACGGGCGACGTTGGGGTCGCCGTTGAGGGTGTGCATGCCGCCGGCGGCGTGCCAGGTGGAACCGGCGGTCAACTGCTTGCGTTCCAGCAACACGACGTCGGTCCACCCCGCTTTGGTGAGGTGATACAGCACGCTGGCGCCGACGACACCGCCTCCGACGACCACCACTTGCGCTGACGCTTTCATCGTGTACTCCTGAACTCGGTGGTCTAGAAATCGGTGGCCACGCCGCCCTCGGCGACGCGGCGGGCAACGAACGCTTCCAGTTCTTCGAGTCGCGTTGCGTCCATCTCCGGTTGTTCGTACACGGCGAGGAACGCCGCGGCCAGATCATGGGCCTTGCCGGCGGCCTCTGGCCTGCCGGCTTCGTCCCAACTCTCGTAGTTGCGCCAGTCGCTGATCATCGGCTTGAAGAACGCGGTTCGATATCGCTCTTGCGTGTGGCCGACACCGAAGAAGTGTCCGCCGGGACCGACCTCTTCGATGGCGTCGATCGCGAGCGTGCCCTCGTCGACGACGATTGGATCCATCATCGACGAGACCATGTGCAACAGATCGGCGTCGAGCACCATCTTGGCCATGCTGGCGTGCAGCCCACCCTCCATCCAGCCGGCGCCGTGCATCATCATGTTGACTCCGCCCATCACGCAGCCCCACAACGCGAACACGCTCTCGTAGGCGGCCTGCGCGTCGACGGCGTTGGCCGCGCACACATTGCTGCTGCGATAGGGCAGGTTGTACCGACGGGCCAGTTGACCACCGACCATGGCGGTGCGCACGTACTCGGGCGTGCCGAACGCCGGCGCGCCCGACTGCATGTCGACGTTGGATGTGAACCCGCCATAGACCACCGGCGCACCGGGACGCACGATTTGGCACAGCGCGATGCCGGCCAGCGCCTCGGCGTTCTGCTGGGCGAGGGCTCCGGCCAGGGTGACAGGCGCCATCGCACCGGCCAGCGTGAAGGGAGTCATGACGACAGGTTGGTTGCGCGACGACATCTCGATGATTCCGTGCAGCATGGGTGTGTCGAGGCGCAAGGGCGAGTTGGAGTTGATGACGGTGAAGATCGACGGCTCACGATCGAGGGTCGCGTCGTCGACGCCACGAGCGATTCGGACCATCTCAATGCAGTCGCGGTTCTTCTGCCGGCCGAGGCTGTAGCAGTGGATGTGCTTGTCGGTGAGCGTCAGCACATCGAACGCGGCATGGATGTGGCGGACCGAGGCATGGATATCGACAGGTTCGACGGGATAGCCGGCAACGAAGTGGATCGAGTTCAGCATTTGCCCGAGCTTCAGCAGATCGTCGAAACCGGCGCGGTCGCCGGTGTGGCGAACACCATCGAGACCGACGATGTTCGGCGCGCTGGCGACACTTCCATTGGCCATCCAATTGCCACCGATGTGGAGGTTCTTCTCCGAGTTCCAGCTGTGCAGTGTGAACTCCGCGGGTGCGGTGGCGATGCGCTCGAGGATCATCTCCTTCGGGAACCGTACGTGCAGAGCGGCCTCGTCGACATCGGCGCCCGCTTCGCGCAGCAGACTGCGCGCCTCGCCATCCCAGATGTCCATTCCGATCCGCTGGAGGATCGTCAGTGACGCGTCGTGGATGGATTCGAGCTCGTCGGCCGAAACGACCTCGGTGTGGTTGAACCGCATGCGCGGTTGCTTCCACGGGCGTTGCACCGGCACAGTGCTGCGCGGACCGGTATCGCGACCCTTTCTGCGCCTGACCGGGTCGTTGCTCACCGGGCGAGATTAGCCAGCCGAAACATTCCTAGTACAGTTGTTCCGGTTATGGCAGCGCCCAGCTACGAAATCGGCCGTGTGCCCCGTACCTTGGTCGGAGCTGGTGCGCTCGACGGTCTCGGCGGTCTGCTCGACGGTCTTGATGGAACCAACCTGGTGGTCATCGCTGACCAAGGTGTGCAGTCGACCGGCTACATCGCCAGGGTGGTTGAGGCCTTGCGGCCGCGTGCCATCACGTTGCACGTCGTCGCATGGGGCGAGCCAACGCTCGAGTCGGTCGACGCTGCAGCAGCGGTGGTACGTGCTGCTGGCCAGGCGATCGTGATCGGTGTCGGTGGCGGGTCGGCGCTCGACATCGCCAAACAGGCTGCGGTGGTCGGTGCGGGCGACGGCGGTGTCGAGCCGTATCTGCTGTGCGCGACACCCCTTCCAGGACGTCGACCGATCGTCGCGATTCCCACGACCTCGGGCACCGGCGCTGAGGTGACCCGCACCTGCATCGTTGCCGACCGGTCAGGGCGCAAGTCGTGGACATGGGGCGACGAGTTGCTCCCGGATCTGGTTGTGCTCGACCCGACAGCCGCGGCGACGATGCCGCACGCTGTAACCGTTGGCACCGGACTCGACGCATTTGTCCACGCCATCGAGGCTTGCAGCGGGCAGCGGCGCAACTCGGTGGCCGCAGGCTCGGCGCAACGCGCACTTTCGTTGGTGGTCGCACATCTGCCGCGAGTTGCCGTCGATGGCAGCGACCTGCTGTCGAGGCAGGCGATGCAGGAGGCGGCGTACCTGGCCGGAGTGGCGATCGACAACTGCGGCACAGGTGTGGCGCACTCGATCGGGCATTCTCTCGGCTCGCAGTACCACATCCCCCACGGGATCTCCGTTGCAGTTGGTTTGCGCGCCGCGTTGGAGTGGAACGTCGACGGCCAGCCCGATGCCTACGCCGACGCCGCCAACGCGCTGTCGTGCGAGGTAGAAGAGGTCCCCACCGCGTTCGCGACGTTGTGCGAAGACGCCGGACTTCGCGCGGCCACGCGACCGATCGAGGAAAGCATGTCGATCGGCGAGATCGCCGACACGATGAACGCGGTCGAGAACCAGCCGATGCTGCACAACAATGCTCGTGCGGTCAGTGACGCCGATCGCGAGATGCTGGCCGAGCGCTCCATCGAGGTGTGGCATGGTCTGCACTCATGAGCGACATCGTCGCGATCGAGATCACCCACCACCAACTGCCGCTCGATCCTCCGTTCCCAGCATCGTGGGATCCACAGCCTCGAACGAAGTTTCCCGCGACCATCGTCCGC